>NZ_VPAU01000020.1:0-50163 GCF_013419095.1 Acinetobacter sp. YH12105 | reverse complement strand
TTCAGTTTAAAATCAGTAGTGCCTAAAGGACACCAATCTTGGCTCATCAATTTTCTGACAAATATTTCTCAAATAAACTTCGAGTCATTTCTACCATCAATCAATGAAAATAATTTCGATCGATCAACCAGTAAAAATCCACACAAGTTGTTCTTCATAAGCTCTTAATGATCTTCTCGATGCTTCGTCAGCATCAAGCTAGGTCGGCTATATTACACTGAATTTCTAAAGTGTCAATCCGTAATTTAAATTAATTTAAACTTATCCAACAAAACCTAATCTTAACACTTCGTGCTAAGTTACTGTTTTATCAGAAGTTTTAATCTTCATCACTGCCGATGGATGTGCATTCTACAGGATTTCAGAGCGCTTGCAACACCTTTTTCAAGAAAATCATTTTGCATGTACATTTTTTACTCTTTTTGTGTATTTTCATTCATTTTTTATACAAATTTGCTTAAATGATGTCTATTCGTGAATATAACGTTTATTATTTTTATACTAATAAGTAGTGCTCCTTACTCAGACAAGGCCTCGGGTTTCCTTATGCATCGTTCTATTTACTTATCTATATGCTTATTTTCTCTAGTATCAAGCGTACATGTTTTCGCAGAGGTCAACACGGCTGTGGAAAATGAATCTTTGAAAACGCCACTCAGAACCAAAATATCGGCCAAGGCACAACAATTACAGACACAGCTAAAAGTCGATGCCAGTGCAGCACAGGCTGAAGAAGTCAAAGATCCTTTCCAACCGTTAAATAGAAAGATTTATCAGTTTAATGATGCGATTGACCGTACTGTGGTACGTCCTATAGCTGTTCAGTATGTTGAGAAAGTTCCACAGGATGTCCGCGGTAGCTACACCAATTTCCGTAATAACCTGGGTGAACCCTGGAATGTGGTCAATCAGCTGATTCAGGGTCGTCCGACCCGCGCAGCAAAATCCTTGGGACGTTTTACCATTAATACTTTAACGACCTTAGGTTTGGCTGATCCGGCACGTCGCCTTGGTTTAAGTCATGAAGACGAGAGATTTGGAACTACTTTGGGTTATTATGGTGTTGCGTCTGGTCCTTATATTATGTTGCCATTTTTAGGCCCAAGTTCAGTGCGTGGGGTGATTGGTACTGCTGTAGATAGTCAAACCCGCCCACAAAAATATCTTCTCGAAGATGAAGATGGGCTTTACTGGACCGACCAGTTCTGGCGTGCCATTGATAACCGCTCGGAAATACTGGATGTTGAAGGGGTGCTGACCGGTGATCGTTATGCCCAGATTCGGGATATTTACTTGCAACGCACCAATTACGCGATTGCTGAAAAGAAAGGTACAGAACAAGATACCCTATTCCTAGAAGATGACTTCGAAGAAGATAGTTCTGAAGATATACCTTTTGATGAGAACAATATTGAATCTTCAGAAGAAGATCTTTAAGTTCATGCTTGATGTATGATTGCTAGTGAAATCTGTTCGCTAGCAATACCTTGCTTGTTATAGTACATCGTATAACCAACCCTGAGATCGAATCACTTTTTTATGTATTTCATTCAACCGACTCGTGATATTCCCTATTTAGATCAGGTACTTGATACGCTTCCGCATATTCAGATGATCTATCTGGATGATCATGAGCTGTATGATTCTACGATTATCGCAATTGCAGATGTACATGACTATCTGAAATATAAGTGGAATCTGCCTACCATTGTGCTGGCCTTAGAGCATGAAGGCACAGCGTTGGCTCAGGCTTGGGAGCAAGGGGCGCTGGCAGGCTGGATCTGGAATAAACTTCCTGAAAATCCTGACCTGGCGCTGCAAAAAATTGATGCGCAATATAAACGTAACCAGGATAGCCGTGATCTGCCTTCTGCGGCAGAACTACAAAAAAGATTGTTACCCAACCCGATTAAACTGACCAATTATGAGGTCGAAACTTATTTTCAGCCTTCAGCCTATCTTTCTGGAGATTGGTATGATTACTGGAAAATTAGCGACAAAGAAGTGATTTTCTATTTGGCCGATGTATCTGGACATGGCGTCACCAGTAGTTTACTCACGTCCTGGATGGCGGCTTTTCACGGTCGCTCCAAAACGCCGCGAGAGCTGATTAAAAAGCTTAACGGCATGCTAATGCAGGAAAATATTGAAAAGCACATCACCATGATTGCCGGGATTTTAAATCTGGAAACCCATGTATTGAAATGGTCCAGTGCCGGACATTATCCCCCACCGATTATATTTGAACCCAATCAAGAACCTAAGATTTTCTCTACCAGCAGCTTCCCTTTAGGCCTGACCGAAGAGCTTGAGGTTGAAGAAAACGAATGGGTATTAAGCCCTAATGCCCGTTTTATTATCTGTTCAGATGGTGCACTGGAACCCTTTGATGGTGGATTAAATGAGCAATTTTCACAATTATTACATCACTTGCAGAATGAGTCATTTCAGGCTCCAGAACATGTGGCCGACGATATCGCCTTTTTAAGCTTTATCCGCGTAAATTAGCAGTATATTTACAGACTTTATAAGCACTTAATTTGATTACCACTTTCAGCTACTTGAGTATCAATACACCCTATGGGATAATTTAATATCCTTCTCTGCAAATGGCATTTATATGTCAACAGGTCATGTTGAATATGCAAGTCTGAATGGAACGCATATTTTTAAGCTTATCGGCGAAGTGCGTGCCCAATCTTGTATTAGTCTAGACAAATTACTGAACAAAATTGAACAGCAGGACAACGTAGTTGGCGCTATCGTTGATCTCACCGAAACCAGTTTTATTGACAGTACCGTACTGGGTGTTTTGGCCAAGTTAGGACTGAAACTCAAGCAAGTACATAATATTCAGGCTGTTATGCTTTCCACCAATTCCGACATTACTACTTTGGCCAACAGTATGGGACTGAGCCAGGTGTTTGTGATTCTGAATTATTGTGGCGATCCGAATGTCTGCACCCGTGCGCTGATGGAAGAACATGTCACGCATCAAAATATGCTAAATACCGTTCTGGATGCGCATAAAACCTTGATGAAGCTAAATCAAAGCAACCAGAATATGTTTGAACCTTTAGTCAAACAGTTACAGAAAGAGCAAGACAATTTAGATAAAATCTCCGAGCAAAAGGTATAACGACTATATAAGAGGACCGCATGACTTTACTTTCTGTTGCACAAATGAATTCTCAAAATGAAATTGACGCCAATTTTGTGGAGATTGAGTCTTTAATTCAACAAAGTAAGGCCAATGGTGCTGAGTTAATTGTTTTCCCGGAAAATTTCGTCTGTTTCGCAGCAGGCAAACAACGCGAAACTGCTGCACAATTTGAAGTCATTCAACAACGTCTGGAACAACTTGCCCATCAATATCAAACCTGGATTGTGGCCGGGACTTTGCCCTGCCCTTATCGTCCGGATGGTTCAATCATTCAAGATGGCCGGGTGCGTACTGTCAGTCTGTGTATCAGTCCTGAACGAACCGAAGCGCGTTATGACAAAATTCACTTATTTGATGTACAAGTCGGCGATGCTGTCGGTGGTTATCAGGAGTCCAAATTCTTTGAGCCTGGTACAGAGGTGGTCGTTGCCAAGACTCCTTTTGGCAATATCGGCTTGATGGTCTGTTATGACCTGCGCTTTCCAGAACTGGCTTTAAGCTTACGTGCTAAGGGTGCAAACCTGCTGACTGCGCCTTCTGCATTTACCTATACCACCGGTGAAATGCACTGGCAGTTATTGCTGCAAACCCGTGCCATGGATAGCCAGTGTTCGGTACTTGGCGCTGCTCAACAAGGCTGGCATGGTGAAAAACGTCAGACTTGGGGGCATGCAGCTGCCACCAATAGCCGCGGCCAACTGTTGAATATGATCCATGCTGATGGCGCACATTTGATTACGGTGGACTTTGATTTAAGTGAACAGCAAAAAATCCGTGAATCCATGCCTTTAATGCAACATCGTAAACTGCTACAACTTTCTTAAGAAACCTGCCCGGATACTTGCATAAATTAACAAAATCCCTGCTTATTCTTCAGGCAAAATCGCCGAGCATAGAAGCTCCATGAACAATAAATAGGGATTAAGCTCATGTCATTAGAAAAAGCCGTCTATACCGCACATGCCAAAGCCACAGGTGGTCGTGATGGCCGCGCCACCTCTGACGATCAGATTTTAGATGTACAATTGGCCGTGCCCAAAGAAATGGGGGGACCTGGTGGTGGAACCAACCCTGAACAGCTCTTTGCCGCAGGTTATTCGGCATGTTTCTTGGGTGCGATGAAATTTGTTGCCAATCGTGACAAACTGAATATGAGTAAAGATGCTTATATCGAGGGTGATGTAGGAATTGGTCCAATTCCGACCGGGTTTGGTATTGAGGTGACTTTAAATATCCATCTTGAAGGTATGGATCAGCAAGAAGCGCAAAAACTGGTAGATGCCGCGCATATTGTCTGTCCGTATTCAAATGCAACCCGCAATAATATTGATGTGAACTTAAACGTCATTACTTAATTTTTCGATTCAACCGCTATCCTGAAAAAATGCTTCAGGATAGCTAGAGCGCTATTATAAAATTTTAATCGCTGCATCTTCCCTTAAAAACAAATTCTCTTTTCAAAACAAAAGCAAAAATCTTAATACTTATATATAATGATTCTTATTTGCAATGATTTATTTTAAGTCACCATGTTCAAATTATTTATTTCTAGTTCTCTCCTGTTCAGCATTGCGACTGCCTCTTTTGCAGAGCTGCAAATTTCAGAAAAAGTTCGCCCCCAAGTAAAATCTGTAGTTAATGCCGGGATTGAACGTCTGCCCATTCCTGCAACACCCAACAATATGATTCTGCCTGAATTTGGTAAAGGTATCATTGGTTGGGGTGCTGGCCCCAAAGATGCCGAAGTCCGTTTCCAGCGTGTCACCACAGCCGATGTTGAAAAAATGAAACAGGATGGGGTTACTTTAGAAATGGCGCAGGCCTGGCAGACCTTCTATGAAAATGAAACTCAGCGGAATCCGGGCAATCCGACTGCACCTTTTCGGGCCCAACTGATGAAAAAAATCGTCAGCCTCTGGTAAATATCCAGATATCCTGAGGATAAGTCATTAAAAGCAGCAGATTAAAAAATTATTCTGCTGCTTCATTGGTGACCCGTAATACTTCTTCAATGGTAGTTTTCCCTGCCAAAACTTTGCGCAGACCATCATCCCGAATCGAACCGGATTGCTGCCGTGCATAACTTTCTATTTCGTATTCGGCCGCATTGCCATGAACCAGACGGCGCATATGATCATCGACGGGCACAATTTCATAAATCGCAGTACGCCCACTAAAACCAGTATTGCCACAGCGCTCACAACCCTGTGGTTGCGGCAGTCTTAAATCCTGTGGATGTTCAATATTTTCAAACAGTTTCTTTTCAAAAGCATCTGCTTCATGCCAGGTCGCGCAATGCGGACATAACGTTCTGACCAGACGCTGGGCAATTACCCCAATCAGGGAACTTGAAAGCAGGAACGGCTCAATGCCCATATCCTTCAAACGCGTGACAGCACCAATCGCGGTATTGGTATGCAGGGTCGACAACACCAGATGCCCCGTCAAGGAGGCCTGCACCGCAATTTCTGCGGTCTCCAGATCACGAATTTCACCCACCATCACCACATCAGGATCTTGGCGCAGCATGGCTTTTAAGGCACGTGCAAAGGTCATATCCACTTTGGTATTCACCTGGGTCTGACCAATACCTTCCAGTTGATATTCAATCGGATCTTCAGCGGTGAGGATGTTTTTGGAACCATCATTCAGGTCAGAAAGTGCGGCATATAAGGTGGTGGTTTTACCCGAACCGGTGGGACCAGTGACTAAAATAATGCCGTGTGGACGATGCACCAGAGTTTTCAGTCGATCATAGTCATTATTCATCAAGCCCAAATGGGTCATATTTAAACGACCGGCCTGCTTGTCCAGCAGACGCATCACCACACGCTCACCATGAGAGGATGGCAAAGTAGATACACGGACATCGACTTCACGTCCGGCCAGACGCAAGGAAATACGACCATCTTGTGGAATACGCTTTTCCGCAATATCCAGTTTGGCCATGACTTTAATCCGCGAGACCAAAAGCGGCGCAAGTTCACGGCGTGGCTGGACAATTTCACGGAGCTGGCCATCGACCCGTAAACGTACCGACAGTTTTTTCTCAAAAGATTCAATATGAATATCGGAAGCCCCGACCCGAATCGCTTCAGACAATAATGCATTGATCAGTCGTACAATCGGCGCATCATCTTCCTGATCCATCAGATCTTCAGCTTCAGGTACGGAATCGGCCAGACTGAGTAAATCCGGATGATCTTCCAGACCCGCAGCCACCTGTTGTGATTCGCCGCTATCTCCGGCAAAACTGGAGCTGAGTAACTGGTTAAATTCCTGTTCGCTGCACAGCTGAAAATGAGCCGGATAACCGAGCAGACGGCGCGCTTCCTGCAATGCAAGCATCGAGGTATTGTCACGACGCAGAATAAAGGCCTGATCTCCCTCATAACGCAACAGCACACCATGGCGCTTGGCGAAGCTATATGGGATTTGTAATTGTTTAAGTACTTGCATCGCGGATTATAATAATGATGAAAAAATTTAAATTGAGTGTACTCTAAGCATATGACAGCGTGAAGTATGTTTTCAAAGATTTAGCAAGAAAGGGTGCCAACATTGCCGCAAGATAAAGATGAATTAATCCCGAATACAGCGAAAATGCGCTGGTGGGGAGAACAGATTTTTGAAATAAATCAATCCAAAGCCTGGCAGTTTGGTTCCTTGCTGTTTCGTCTGACTCGAGGCATTCAGGAATGGCGACTGGAATACTATCGTCCTGTGGTGCAATATGATTATGAGCAGCAATGGCATCAGATTGATGATCCGAACTTTGCCTTTCCAGCGCCGGTGCACATTGAACGTTATATGTTCAAATCCACCCAAAATAAATTACAGTTGATGCCACGTTTGGCAAACCGTTCGGTGGTGATCAAGCCGGTTGATCCGATTTATATTCCTGCCGGACAACGTGGTACGCTTTATATCAGCACGCCCTTATGGATTGCTGGTTTTGTCGAGGGGCAGCGCGAACCAATTTTTGATCTCCCGGTGATCTTGCCAAAAGACACCTGGTTTGGGCCGAATCATCGCTCAGGTGAAATCTGCTATGCCACTGCAGTCGATGGCAGAACTGAACTGAAACAATTGCATCCACGCGCTTTTCGTGCGGTTACACCGATTGAATTTCACAATACCAGTAACCAGCAATTGCGCTTTGACCGGATGAATGTCCCGGTGCCTGCCCTGCCGTTATTTTACAGTGAAAGTACCGGGCGCTTATGGACCTCGCAAATCCGGGTCTTGCATGAAGGTTCGGACCGCCCACCGCGTATTCGGGTGGAGAACCGTACCCCGCCAAATGCCGGTGAAGTCGCCTATCTGCATCCACCGCGTGATCCGGCGGGCGCTTTATTTAATATGTTTGATTCATTTTTCTAAGGGCGTCTGATGCCAAGTTCAAATATTCCGACCGAAGTCACCAACAGCCTGAAGGGAGTATTTACCAATATCAATACCGACCGTTTAACCGAAATTTTGGTCGCGGTGGTGTTATGTTTTATTGGTTTCCTGATTGCGCGCTTTATTTCCAATACCTTTATTCGGACCATTGGTGTACGTTTTAATGCCCATCAGAAGCTGGTCTGGCGCCGCGGGATTTTCTATTTTATTTTCCTGCTGTTTGTAATGGCCAGCCTGAAAGAAGCCGGTTTTAAACTGAGTGTCTTCCTCGGGGCTGCCGGGATTCTCACCGTAGCCTTGGGTTTTGCGTCACAAACCTCGGCATCCAACCTGATCAGCGGTCTGTTCCTGATTGGTGAGGGTTCTTTCGAAGTCGGCGATACTATTCAAATCACCTTGATTCGTGGGCATACCATTGAAGGTGAAGTGATTTCGATTGACCTGCTTTCAGTCAAACTCCTCACGCAGGATAATATCTATGTACGTTTGCCGAATGAACAGCTGATTCGGGCACCGGTACAGAACCTGTCAAAATTTCCGATACGGCGTATTCCGATTACGCTGGCGATCAATTTCCACGAAGATATTATTAAAGTACGAGAAGTGCTGCTGGATGTCGCCAATAAGTATCCATTAGTTTTGGCTGACCCGAAACCTGCAGTCACCGTTACCGCCTTTCGTGAATCATCCATCGAGTTGTTATTTGCGATCTGGTGCCAGCAGGAAAATTATCTGAAAGTACGCGATGAAATGCAGGAACGGATTCGTAATGGCTTTGTCGATAATCAGATTGAAATTCCAGTGCCGAAAATGGGCTTTGTCGACCATCCATTATCTCGCCCCTTAGAGAATGTTGATATTGACCAATACGCCAATGACAAGGCCCTCAAAAGAGAGCCTGATCTAAAATAACCCTTCGATTCCCTCTCCTTTTTAAAGGAGAGGCTTAGGGAGAGGATTCAATCAGTTTTCTCTGGCATCGGTGCAATATAGGCAATCAGCAGCATCACCCCACCTGCCAGCAAGAAGGAAATGACTCGCGTCAGGGTGCCAATATGCGACAGGTCAAAGAGCACCAATTTTAAGGTCACAACCACCAGAATACTGCCACCTAAAATCCACATCGGCTTCAGGTTTTTTAAGGTTGCCGTCCACATGGTGATCCAGGCCAGCAATACCCAAAGTACAGTCAAGCTGAGTTGCACCGTCGCATTACCCCATAGCTCCATATCATTAAACGGCGTGTGTAAATACACATGTAAAGCTCTTAAAACCATATAACTGGAAAGCCATAACAGGCTCAACACCATCAAGACTGCGATCATGCCCTTATCACGGCCAACCTTAATCTGTTGCAACAGCATCCAGATAAAACTGGCAAACATGGCGATACTGATCAGGTCAAAAGGATTCAGAATCGGCAACCAGTAATACTGGAATGCTTGCTGACTAAATAACTGTGAACATACCAGCCAAGTGGCCATCAGCAATAAACAACACTTGGTTTGCCAAAGCTGCTGCCAGCCTGATTGCAGGTCCTGTCGATAGCACCACAGGCAAAACAATAAAGGTAAGATCACCATACTGAAATAAGGCATGCTCGGGATCAGACACAGACTGGCCAAAGCCAAACTGCTAAAAACGCCCAAACTCATCCATTCTTTGGATAGCTGCAAACCAGCCAGCGGTCTGAGCCACAGAATCGCTAATAGCATCGCCGAAAGGGCAAAAACCCCGCGCTCCAGACCGCTATCCCAGACAATCACCGCATTTTGACTGCGATCCAGTGTCAAAATCACTGCAATGACCAGCAAGGGTGAGATACCACTCCACTTCGGTAGCAACCAGGACCATTGCTGATTTTTGCGCAGAATCATTTCATTCAACAGCACATAGCCCAGTGTGATGATGAATAAACTCAACACATAGGCATGCTGACTCGAAAATTCATCTTCCAGCAAGGCAAAGAGCATTAAACTGGCTGCAACACTTAAAGTACTTAAAAAACTGACACTCAGACTATCCAGTTGCTGCTGGTATTTTTCTTTAAGCTGACTGATCGCCACCACTGCCACATAACACAGACTCAAAATCCAGAAAATCATCCGCGGTGTGGGATTGATTTCGACCAGATAATACAGGCTGCTAAATCCGGCCATCAACAATAAGCCCATACTTAAATAATGCGCCACCCGGACATTTTTCTCTAAGGCCCACAGATAAATTAGTACCCCTTCCACAGCCCAACCAACCACACTCCATTGTTCGGTCAATAAGATCGGTGGCACCAGTGCCAGAAAAATCAGCATCAGACTCAGATAACTTTGTGAAATAAGCTGAATCGTTTGTTTTTGGCGCAATAAAGTCCAACAAGTGGCAAAGACCCCTGCGAACAACAGACTTAGACCGGCTTGCCAGAGTTTTTGATCGGGCTGATTAAAGTGAATCAGATACAGAAAAATATAAGCAGTAATCGGTGCGGCAAAAATCAAGGCCAAGTCGAGTACCGGTTTTAGCTGAAAACGGGACAAATCCTGTCGTGCCAGCAACTGGCTAAAACGAAAACCCAGCCAGATAAACAGCGCACTATGCGCCAGAATCAGCGCAGTCATGGCATAACGCTCATGAGTATCACCATGAATCAGGCTATACATTCCACCGACAATCGCCGTAATTAAAAAGGCAATCTGATTGAGAACTTTCCAGGGGCGGAAGCTGCTCAGCACTGCCACCCCGACATTAATCAGCAAGTAATAACTGATCAGCTCAACAGCGGAAGCATCTCGGATTGGCAAGGTAAACGGCGCCAGATAAGCAATCAGCAAAGCCATTATGGCCAGTTCGATACTTTCCTGTTTCAGACTTAAATACAGCGTCATTGCCAAAATGATGATAAATACACATGCTGCCAGCGGTAGGGTTGGAATCACCAGATTGTAATAGGCAAAGAATAAAGTCAGGAACAGACTCCCTAAACCTAATCCTTCCAGCGCCAAAGCAAAACTGCGGTTTTTAGGAATCAGCCGATAGCCCAGTCCTGTTACAAACAAACTGGCCAGCGCAACCAGACCTAATTTAGCAGCCAGACTCAGCTGCCAGTGCTCGGTGGCAAAACGCAGCAACAAAATAACCCCGATCACTAAAATACTAATGGCGACTTTTAAGACCGGATTGCCCTGAAAGATCCAGCGCTGCACTTGATCGATGAGATTAGGCGTGGACTGAGAATTTAGAGCCGGTTGAGCAGTCACAGGTGCAGCATCAGACCAGTTCGGTGGTGTCGAGGGTGGTGGATCGGCAGAATAAGATTGCGACTGTAACTGTATCAAGCGCCCTTCCAGACGTTGCAGCCATCGGAGTAAAAAGAACACCCAGGCGGTAATCCCGATGCCCATCAACCAGTCAAGCTCGGCCAGCCCACCGACAATGGCAATAATTGAAGAGACATATAAAGGAACTTTCGAATTGCGTTCCAGAGACCTCTGCTGCTGTGCAGCCAGTTGCTGTAGCGGGGCTTCTACTGCGCTGACATATTGCATCACACTGAAGAGAAAACCCACACCACACAGATAAGTCACAATCTGATAATCCAGATACCAGGCACTGATCCCGACAATTAGCAGAGTAATCAGCCAGATCATGCGTAACTCATTGCGTCCTGCAGCCATTCTTATCTTTCTCTTTCCTGAATCATTCCATCATACAACAGCTTGTGCTGCTTATTTCATCTTCAGCCGATATTCGCTAAGCTGTAAACTCAGACTCGCCTCAGCGAGCGCAGTAAAAATCACGTACAATAGCGCTGTATTTTGAATAAGGAATTGATTACATGCCACCATTTGTCTTGGTCGATGGCTCTTACTTTTTATTTCGTGCCTTTCATGCACTGCCACCATTAACCACGTCAACCGGTTTACATACCAATGCAATTCGTGGTGCGATTTCTGCTATTCAAAAACTGATGCGTCGGATCCAACCGACCCATATGGCGGTGATTTTCGATACGCCAGAACCGACGTTCCGGCATGAGCTTTCACCGATTTATAAAGGTGACCGCCCGAGCATGCCGACGGAATTATCCGAACAGATTCCTTATTTGCATGCCTTGATTCGTGCGCTGGGTATTCCCCTGCATACCTTACCGGGTGCCGAAGCCGATGACATTATCGGAACATTGGCCAAACGTGCCGAAGCCTTGGGACATCAGGTGCTGATTTCGACTGGTGATAAAGATATGGCGCAATTGGTCACAGACAAAGTGACCCTGGAAGACAGCTTCAAAGAAAAACCGCTGGATGTCGATGGCGTGTTTGAAAAGTTTGGCGTCTGGCCAAATCAGATTATTGATTACCTGACCCTGATGGGCGATGCTTCTGATGGCATCATGGGCGTGCCGGGTGTCGGTGCCAAAACCGCGGCAAAACTGCTAACCGAATATGGTTCGATTGGCGGCATTTTAGAAAATGTCGACAAGATCAAAGGCAAAGTTGGTCAAAATATTAAAGAGTATGTGGAGGGCATTGCACTGGACCATCAACTGGCCAGTATTGTGATCGATCTGGATCTTAACTTTGGTTATGACGATTTAAAACTGGGTGAGCCGAATGTCGAGACCTTACGTCATTTGTACACCGAGCTGGAATTTCGTAATCAGCTACAATCCTTAGATCACCCAAACAACCCGAATCATTCAAATTATAAACAGGCGGCAAGATCCATTACCGCCAAACCGGCAACTCTGCCAGACACCAAAGAAGATCATGCTTCTGTGACCAGTGGCGATGATCAGCTAGGTCAAGCAACCTATCATAGTGTGTTAAACCAGCAGGACTGGGACAAGCTGTTTGCGCGCTTAAGTAGCGAAAAACGTTTTGCCTTTGATACTGAAACCACCAGTCTGGATTATCGTATCGCGCAGATTGTCGGCTTCTCGGTCGCCTTTGATGCCAACGATGCTTACTATGTTCCTTTGGCCCATGATTATGAAGGCGCACCGGAACAGCTCAATCGTGAAGTCATCTTGGCACAGATCAAGCCGATTCTGGAAGATGACAGTGTACAGAAAATTGGTCATCATCTGAAATATGATGCGCATGTACTGGAAAACCATGGTATTCATTTGGCAGGCTGGTATTTTGATACCATGCTGGCATCATATGTGCTGAATTCTGTGGCAACCCGTCATGGTATGGATGATGTGGCGCGTCTGTATTTGAGCCATCTGACCACGACCTATGAACAAGTTGCCGGTAAAGGAGCCAAACAGAAAACCTTTAACCAGATTCCGCTGGAAACCGCTGCACATTATGCTGCTGAAGATGCTCATGTCACTTATCGTCTTTATGAAGTTTTGGATGAAAAACTCAAAGTCCATCCTGAATTAAGTCAGCTTTTGCATCGCATTGAAATGCCGGTGGCACGTGTATTAACGAAAATGGAAGAAAATGGCATTCAGTTAGACGTGCATTTCCTTGACCAGCTCAGTGAAGAATTTGCACAAACCATTCAGAATCTGGAAAACCAGATTATTGAATTAGCAGATCAAAGTTTTAATGTCAGCTCACCAAAACAAGTCGGTGAAATTTTGTTTGATAAGCTGGGCCTCAAAGGCGGCAAAAAAACCTCGACTGGCCAATACAGCACCAGTGAAAGTATTTTAGAAAAACTGGATCATCCGATTGCCGCATTGATTTTGGAATATCGTGGCCTGTCTAAACTGAAAAGCACCTATACCGATGGTTTATGCAAACAGGCCAATAATGACAGTGGCCGCGTGCACACCAGTTATCATCAAGCGCTGACTGCAACGGGTCGTCTATCTTCAACAGATCCAAATTTACAAAATATTCCCATTCGCGAAAAAATTGGCCGTCAAATTCGTAAAGCTTTTGTAGCACCGAAAGGTCGTGTGCTGCTCGCTGCCGATTATTCACAAATTGAATTACGCCTCATGGCGCATTTTTCCCAAGACGAAGCCTTGGTACATGCCTTTAATCACGGTCAGGACGTGCATCGTCGTACTGCAGCAGAAGTTTTGGGCATCGCTTTTGAAGAGGTGACAAATGATCAACGTCGCCAAGCCAAAGCCGTGAACTTTGGTCTGCTCTATGGCATGTCTGAATTCGGTCTAACCCGTCAGTTAGGCTTTACTCGTCAAGAGTCACAAGAATACATTAAACAGTATTTCCATCGTTATCCGGGGATTTATGAATATATGCAACGCACCCGTCAGGTGGCACTCGATCAAGGTTTTGTCGAAACCGTTTCTGGTCGTCGTTTATATACACCGGATATTGATGCTCGTAATATGATGGTGCGTAAAGCAGCAGAACGTGCTGCAATTAATGCCCCACTACAGGGTTCGGCTGCAGATATCATTAAAATGGCAATGATTGAAGTCGACAAGATGTTGCCAAAAGATCAGGCCAAAATGCTGTTGCAAGTCCACGATGAACTGGTGTTTGAAGTCGATGAAGCTATTGCCGATGAATTGGCACCGAAACTGGCTGAAGTCATGCAATCGGTATTGCAGATTTCTGTACCGTTGGTGGTTGAAGTCGGTAAAGGTAAAAACTGGGATGAGGCGCATTAATGTGTCTCTAAGCCCCTTCCTCCCTATAGGAGATGAGGCATATATTCGGCAAGGGGATGCAGGTTAGTTTTAATCCCCTCTTCCCTTACGAAGCAATGCTCCCCATCCCAAAGGAAGAGGAACTTTCATTTACTTATTCCTATGCCTTTCTTGAAGTCCATAATTTTGAGTTGGAAGATGTAAGGTAAAGCCCCTCTTTGAAAAAGAGGGGTTTGGGGAGATTTAAATCCTTCCCAACCTCCCTTTAGAAAAAGGAGGCGCAAATAAAAAGGACGCCTCAGCGTCCTTTTTATTTGAATCCAATTAAAGACCGGTCAACAATACAATTGCCACCTGGTTCATGATCATTTCAATGATGATCAAGGTTAAAATAGCAAAAATTGGAGAGAGATCAATCATCCCCATATTTGGCATAATCTTACGGAAAGGTGCCAGCAATGGTTCAGCCAACTCCTGAACCACTTCAATATACGGTGAACGAGACTGAGTAAACATCACCACCCAACTTAAGATAATCGTAGCGAAAATCAAATAACGACAGAAACGGATCAAGTCCTGCATCATGGTGACAAAGGTCAAAATCAGTAAATGCACAGGACCATTCGGCATGCCACCAGAGAGATACATCATGCCGAAAATTTTCAGCAAATACAGTACCACCAATAATGCCAAAGCGGCAGTATTGACACGGCCTTTGGCCAAAGTTGGGAAAATTCGACCAAACACATCTACAATTTTAGTGGCTTTTACAGTCGAAAGAACCACGGGATTGTAGGGGCTGACAGCAGCCAATTGCATTAAAAATCGGAAGAATACGAGCAAAATCGCGACGTTAATGATAATGCCAAAAATTAGCGCAGAATTTGCACCCATACTTGAACGTTCCTAAAAATTAAACTGAAGATTTGCTGCTTTCACTGAGCTCTTGTGCCAGTTCTTGACTGCGTTTTTGTGCAGCAGCAAGTGCGGCCTGAATATTTTGAGAAATCTGGGCGCGATCGAAGACTTCAAGTGCTGCCTGTGTCGTTCCATTTGGAGAGGTCACATTTTTACGCAGCTCGGCTGGGGTGTTCGAACTGGTGATCGCCATTTGTGCCGCACCTAAAGCCGTTTGCAAGGTCAGCGCCGTAGCCACTTTTTCATCCAGCCCTAAATTTTTGCCCGCACGAATCATACTTTCCATCATATAGAAAAAGTAAGCCGGCCCCGAACCCGATACGGCAGTCACCGCATCAATTTGCGCTTCTGAATTCACCCAAATGGTCAAGCCCGTAGAGGCTAAAACCTGACTGGCCAAATCACGGTCACTATTTTCTACATCTTCGTGGGCGTATAGACCATGCGCCCCGGTTTGTACCAAGGCTGGCGTATTCGGCATGACCCGTACAATACGCGCTGTCCCCAATAAGCTTGCCAATGTCGCTATTTCCGCACCGGCAACAATGGAAATAATCAGCTTATCATTGACCAGACCTTTTAAAGGCTGTAACACTTGTGCCAAAACTTGAGGCTTTACCGCAAACACCACAATATCTGCATCCTGAATTGCAGCGCTATTATCATCGGTCACATTGATTTCTTTTTCCGCAAGTAAGGCACGGACTTGTTCGACCGGATCAGAAACTGTAATACGTGTTGTTGGCAAACCACGCGAAATCAGGCCGCCAATTAAGGCTTGGGCCATATTACCGCCACCAATAAAACTAATATTACAATTTAAAGCTGCACTCATGTTTAATGCTCGTTGTTGAGTTCTAAAGTTGAAGAAACCGAAATCGGCAGCCATCCCCCTGCTTCACAATATGCAGATTGGGCCAACCAAAATCCTTTAGGGGTAAACACGCCTAGCATAACATTATCTGTGCTTAATATTTGAATAGTATGCCGAACCCAAGGAAATATTTGCGCTTCCTGAATGGCTTTTTTCAGCGGCCAGGCGCCAACACGACCATAGAGATGGATCTTTTCACCCCCCTGACGCTGCTGCAAGTATAAGGGCTGCTGCAATAATGCTGCGGATAAACCCACCTTTGCAGATTCAATGACATATTTTCCGGACAAGACCTGCACATGATCTTTTAACGCAATTTTCAAGGTTTTTAGGCCAGTTTGAAGCTGTTGCTGCTCGGCCAAATAAACCTCTTCTGTCAAACGATATAGTTGCTGCTGATAGCGTACATAGTAATAATCTTTCCAGTGTAAGGCCGCCTGCGCATCGGGTTTGGCATGAATTACCTCGCGTTGCAGACGCTCGACCATATCTAAAGAGGGGCGATACTGCGCTTCGCCTTTCATCCAGGCGGAGAGTAACTGGCGTTGCCGTGATCTTGACAATTGTAGAAGTTTAGACAAATCAAGTTGCGTATCGGTTCCACACGCCTGTAAATCTTGTTGTAATACTTCTTGCAAAATTTCCTGGGCATCTTGCATCAGTTCACTGGTGCGTACCAGCGCAGACTGCATTTTCGGATAACGTTCACTCAAAACTGGCCACAAGGTCTGGCGTGCCCAGGCCCGGTCATAATGGGTATCAGCATTGCTCGGATCTTCAATATTTTGAATATTTAAGTGTTTTGCCCATTGGCAAATCTGTTCACGGGAAATATCCAGCAGTGGCCGCCAAATGGTGAGATTTTCACGTACATCAACCTGTTTCATGGCCGCCAAACCATCCACGCCAGCACCAGATAATAGGCGCAGCATTAAGGTTTCTGCCTGATCCTGTTGATGATGCGCCAGCACCAGAATTTCATCCGTTTGCAAATGTTGTAAATAAGCCTGATAACGGCAATGACGCGCTTGCTGTTCCAGATTGCCATTTTTGACCTGAACCGGCTGGATGATGCAGGGAATATTCAGTCGCTGGCATCGATCTGCCACGAACTTGCCCCAATCTGCACTAAGAACTTGTAATTGATGATCGACATAAATCGCCCGAACTTTTTCCGGGCATAAAAAAAACATCAGATGCAGTAGCAGCATAGAATCCACGCCGCCACTGCACCCGATGAGAAATTTTGTCTCTGCAGGAAAGCCCTGCAGCTGTTTTAAGAAACCAGACCTAAATTGTCGCTGCCAAACTTCATTAAACGTTGGTAACGTGCTTCGCATCGTGCTTGCGCTTCCATTGGTTGCAGTTCATTCAAAGCTTCTTTCAACACTGCTTTCAAGCTGTTCATGACATGATCCGGATTTAAATGAGCGCCCTCACCTTCATCCACCACATATTCTACAATGCCCATTTTCTGCAATTTTTCTGCAGTCAGCGCCAAGGCTTCACTGGCCTGTTCGGCTTTTTCGGCAGTTTTCCAAAGAATCGATGCACAGCCTTCAGGTGAAATCACTGAATAGATACTGTGAGACAGCATCACCACACGGTCTGCCACACCAATACCCAGTGCGCCACCTGAACCGCCTTCACCGAGTACAGTTGCAATCACCGGTACTTTCAAATTAGAAAGCTGCGCCAGACTGGTGGCAATGGCTTCTGCCTGACCACGTTCTTCTGCACCAACTCCCGGATAAGCACCCATGGTATCAATAAAGGTGAAGACTGGCAGATTAAAACGTTCAGCCATATCTAACAGACGCTGCGCCTTACGATAACCCTCAGGGTTACTCATGCCAAAATTATGCTGTAATTTTTCACGGGTACTACGACCACGATGCTGACCGACGATCATCACCGGTTGACCATCAAAACGAGCCAGACCACCAATCATCGCACCATCATCACCATATAGGCGGTCACCATGTAAAGCATCAAATTCAGTGAATATTTCACCCACATAGTCCAGAAATTGTGGACGTTCCGGATGACGCGCAATCTGCACTGTCGCCCATGCTTTTGATGGAGTCGCTTTATTTTTCATAGGTTAACCGTTTTCATCCCTATAAAGGTATTAATTAACAAACTGTTCGGATTGAATCGAGAGTTCAATCTCCCAATTTTTAAATTGCTGCTGTTCATCATGCAGTTCAGCCACCAGCAATGGCCATTGTCGGGCATCACCAGACACGCTGAGCTGCCATTGTTGCGCATTTTCAACCTTGAGTTCAATGGCAGGAAGCATCTCATCACTACGACTGTGATTGACCAAAACCGACAGACGAAGCAGCAAACATAACCATAAAAGTTTCGATCCACCGACTTTCATCACATCATGCTTGGCATCAACGCGCAATTTGCGGCGATGGTGTGCGACCAAATGTGACAAATGATTTTGGTCGACTTGTGAGAAACCGGCAATATCCGAGTGTTGTAATAAATAGGCACCATGACGATGATAACCACTATGGCTGATCGCCAAACCAATCTCATGCAGATAGGCAGCACGACGTAACAGATCGCTATCCTCTATCGTCAGGCCCAGTTCATGTTCCACGTCATTAAACAGTTTTTGTGCAGTCTGGACCACACGCTCGGCCTGTTTGGCATCGGCATTATAACGACCAATCAGGGCATGTACGGAACGATCACGGATATCTTCATGCTTGAAACGGCCAAGCAAGTCATACATCACGCCTTCACGCAGCGCACCATCCGAATAAACCAGATGATTAATTCCGAGCACATCAAACACAGCATAGAGAATGGCAATCCCAGCCGGCAATACCGCGCGGCGGTCTTCTTTGAGACCTTCGAATTCCATATCCGAGACATATTTATATTTGAGCAGTTTGTCTTTGAGTTTTTCCAGGCCTTCACGGGTGAGCTGTTCTTTGTCATTGCTCCAGCCCATATTGATACAAATCTGACGACAGGCCTTGATCGTGCCACTGGAACCGACCACCGCATCCCAGCCGGCTTCTTTATAGGTATTGGCAATTCCGGAGATTTCTTTACGCGCCGCAGTAACCGCTTTATCAAAAGCTTTGGCACTGATCTCACCATCCTGAAAATAAGCCTTGGTAAAGGCGACACAGCCCATCTGCACCGATTCAGTATGAATCGGCTCGAACTCTTCACCAATAATCAGCTCAGTCGAACCGCCACCGATGTCAACCACCAGACGACGACCACTGTTGGCCATGGTATGCGAAACCCCGAGATAAATCAGACGGGCTTCTTCACGGCCGGCAATAATTTCGATTGGCTTGGGTAGAATTTCTGCAGCTTTTTGAATAAATTCATGCCCATTTTTGGCTTGACGCAAGGCATTGGTCGCCACAATCCGTAAACGATTTGGCTGAACTGCACCTAAACGTCCGACAAAACGTGCCAGACAGGCCAAACCCCGTTGCTGTGCAGCTTCGGTTAAATTTTTATTTTCATCGAGTCCGGCGGCAAGCTGAACTTTTTCTGACATTGATGCCACTTTTTTAACTTCACCATGATCTACACGTGCGATGGCCAAATGAAAGCTATTTGATCCCATATCGATGGCGGCAAGTAATTCTTCATCAATCAAAAAGTCAGACATTCCGGAAATAAACCTTTAACGAATTGTGCTTAGAGTAATTCACATGCATGCAATTTAAAAGCCATTTGTAGCGACAATTTGATGCATGATTCTTTTTATATCGGGAACAATAGTAGGACACGATCATCACTATCGTGATCATCCATTAGACAAAATAACATTAAGCATTGAAAATTTACAGATTCCCCTACATTGTTAAAGATGGCTATGTAATACTAATAATTAGTTATCTTTAAAATATTAATCTGGAGCACATTCCATGTCTGGCAACATCGTAAACACTACTGACGCAAACTTCGAAGCAGACGTTCTTCAATCAGACGTACCTGTACTGGTCGACTTCTGGGCGGGCTGGTGTGCACCATGTAAAGCAATTGCACCCGTACTAGAAGTGCTTGCTGATGAATACCAGGGCAAAGTTAAAATCGTGAAAGTTGACGTAACTTCTTGCGAACAAACTGCCGTAAATTTCAACATCCGTAATATCCCGGCTTTGTTGATGTTCAAAAATGGTGAAGTTGTTGCAACTCAAGTGGGTGCTGCGCCAAAATCTAAACTGACTGCGTTTATTGATGACAATATCTAAGCCCAGCATTTTCAGTAAAAAATACGCGACTGACAATCGCGTATTTTTTTCGGCTATAAATTGACAAAGCCGACATTTTCTCTTATATTTGCTACTCAAGAGATAAAGGATCTTAAATCCTGCCAATTTCTTACAAGACACATTACATAAGATGCCGCTCGGCAATAGAAATTGTTTTTCACATTTTTCTTTGAAACACTCAAACAGATCTCTGAATTGTTCTTTTGCAAATTCAATTGCTTTCGTTTGAATGCTTGTATGCGGCCGAATGTTACTCCCTTTCTAACCTGTACCTCAGAACTTTGATTCTATCTGACCACCTATGAATTTAACCGAACTCAAGAAAAAACCGATTGGCGAACTCATCAAGATTGCCGAGTTTATGGGCCTTGAAGGTATGGCTCGTAACCGTAAGCAAGACATTATTTTTGCCATCTTAAAACGTCATGCAATGAATGGCGAAGAGATTTTTGGTGATGGCGTTCTAGAAATTTTGTCAGATGGTTTTGGCTTTTTACGCTCAGCCGCAGGTTCTTATTTAGCAGGCCCTGACGATATCTATGTCAGTCCTTCTCAAATTCGTCGTTTTAACCTACGTACTGGCGACACCATTACTGGCACTATTCGTCCACCAAAAGAAGGCGAACGTTATTTTGCCTTACTTAAAGTTAATCAGATTAACTACGACACCCCTGAAAATTCACGTAATAAAATCTTATTCGAAAACTTGACCCCATTGTTCCCGACTGAACAGCTGGTGATGGAACTCGGTAATGGTACCACTGAAGATTTAACCACACGTGTGATCGACTTGGTGGCACCGATTGGTAAAGGTCAACGTTCAATCATTGTGGCACCGCCAAAAGCCGGTAAAACCATGTTGCTGCAAAGTATTGCGCAATCGATTGTTCGTAATAACCCAGAAGCTATTCTGATTGTGCTTCTCATTGATGAACGTCCAGAAGAAGTCACCGAAATGGAACGTACCGTTCGCGGTGAAGTGGTTGCGTCGACCTTTGATGAATCACCTGCACGTCATGTTCAAGTCGCTGAAATGGTGATTGAAAAAGCCAAACGTCTGGTTGAGCACAAAAAAGATGTGGTGATTCTACTGGATTCGATTACCCGTCTGGCACGTGCGTATAACACGGTGATTCCTTCATCAGGCAAGGTTTTGACCGGTGGTGTAGATGCGCATGCATTAGAACGTCCTAAACGTTTCTTCGGTGCTGCACGTAATATTGAAGAAGGTGGTTCACTCACCATTATCTCTACTGCCCTGATTGAAACAGGCAGCAAGATGGATGAAGTGATCTACGAAGAATTCAAAGGTACAGGCAACCAGGAAATTACTCTGGATCGCCGTATTGCTGAAAAACGTGTCTTCCCTGCGATGAATATCAAGAAATCTGGTACTCGCCGTGAAGAACGCCTGATGTCAGAAGACAATCTGCGCAAAGTCTGGATTCTGCGTAAGCTGCTGCATACTCAAGATGAATTGGCAGCGATGGAGTTCTTACTGGATCGTATGAAAGAAACCAAGACCAATGATGACTTCTTTGATCAGATGAAACGCAAAGCCTCGAATTAAAATTTCAAATGAAAGGTCACCTAAGCGGTGGCCTTTTTTTAGGTTGACATAAATTACACAATGAAACAATCGAGCCTCATTTATGTAAACTTATTTTTAAGTTTTTGATTAATAAAATAATCAAATTAAAAATTGTATAACTTTTAAAAACTTAACAAGCCTTTCTCCAATCTAAATGTTTCATTCCATTGTTATTTTCTGTTAAAAACTTATGATTTTTTAGCATTTTTCAGTACTTTTTTGAGTCTTGCTAGTAGCAATTAAAAAGGCGCAGTGATAGCATATTTGCAGACCAGTTAGACTGCTCCTGCGTTGTTAGTCCCTAACACAATTAGGAACAATAAAAGCACTTAACAGACTAACTTAGGTTTTTTTTAATCTCAATTTTTAGAGAGTGATGCCATGTTATTCAAAAAAATCGCTATTGCTGCTGCAGTTGCTACTACTCTAGCTTTCGTTGGTTGTGCTAAAAAAGCTGACGACGCTGCTGCTGACGCTAACCAAGCTGCATCTGAAGCTGTAGAAGCTGCTTCTGAAGCTGAAGCTGCTGCTGACGCTGCTGCTGTAGAAGCTACTTCTGAAGTTGCTGCTTCTGAAACTGCTGCTGTTGCTGAAGCTGACGCTGCTGCTGCTGTTGCTGTTGACGCTGCTGCTGACGCTACTGCTGCTTCTGAAGCTGCTGCTCAATAATCTTTTAGATTATTCAGTACAAAAAAAGAGAGCCTTGGGCTCTCTTTTTTTTATTTTAAAAACTGAAATTTAGAAAAATAACAGAATTTAAAAAAGCAGATCAGCTGATCTGCTCATTTCCCACACGTTGACGGAACTTCTGTCCCGCACGGAAGGTCACCACACGGCGTGCAGAAATCGGAATTTCTTCACCCGTTTTAGGATTACGGCCTGGACGTTGACGCTTATCACGCAACTCGAAGTTACCAAAACCCGAAAGTTTTACTTGTTCGCCTGAGATCAGCGCTTGGCTAATCTCATCGAAAAACAACTCAACCATTTGTTTTGCTTCACGACGGTTTAAACTCGTGAGCTCACTTAAATGATCAGCCATTTCTGCTTTAGTTAGTGCTGTCATGAAGCCCTCAATGTCGCTTGGTAAGTGTTTTCTAACACTTGAAGGATATTATCCATACCTGATTTAATTTCAGCATCTTCCAGTGTACGGCTTGGATGCTGCCAGAGAAGTGCAAATGCCAGTGAGCGTTTCCCTTCTTCTACTCCTTGTCCAGTGTACACATCGAATGACCACGTCGAGTTTAAAAGCTCCCCACCTGTTTTTTCGATAAGTCCCTGAATTTCGCTAACATTAATCTTATCACTAATTAAAAGCGCAATATCACGTCGAACCGATGGAAAACGTGATAATTCTGTAAAATTAGATACATAAGTTTGCAAAACAGCCGTTTGATCCAATTCTGCCACCCAAGTCGTTGCCAGATCAAGCTCGTCTTCCAGAGAAGGATGTAGACGCCCTAGGTAACCAATTGATTGACCATTCACGAGAATTTCTGCGGATTGACCTGGGTGTAACCAGCTACGCTCTGAACGTACATATTCTACTTTGACACGGCCGGCAGCCAGAATTTCTTCTACATCACCTTTAAAGTCAAAGAAGTCCATTGCAGCAGGTTTAGCATGCCAAGATTCAACATGACGTGAACCGGTTGCAATCAGCGCAAAGGTTGGAATCTGTTTTAAATCATGAATGCTGCTGGCTTCCTGATAGTCAAAACGTAAACCCAGTTCAAAGAAGCGTACACGGCTTTGCTGACGATTAACATTGTACTGAACACAAGGGATCAGACTAGACAATAAGGTAGAACGCATGACAGCCAAATCACTTGAAATTGGATTTGCTAATGCTAATGGATTCACACCGGAATTAAGTTGCTTTTCAAGCTTCAAGTCAGCGAAGCTAAAACTGATCGCCTCTTGATAGCCTAAAGTCACCGCCGTTTGACGTAATTGACCCAGTTCAAACTGATCCTGGTATTTCGCCAACTTCACATCAATCACAGGCAGACTGATTTGAATGTTGTCATAGCCATGAATACGTGCAACTTCTTCAATCAAGTCCTGATAAATCGCCATATCATAACGATGTGATGGCGGAACTACAGACCATTCGCCTTCTGCTTTTACCGTCACCGTGCAACCAAGGCGTGTCAATGCATCAGTAATAAAGTCGCTTTCAACTTTATAACCTAATAACTGATCGACTTGAGCTTGGTTTAATTCAATCGCATCACGTTTTGGCAAAAGTTCAGCTTTTTCCGCCACGGTGATTGGTCCAAATTCACCGCCAGCCAGCTCAGAAATAAGCTGAGATGCACGGTGCATTGCAATTAATGGCAATTCAAAGTCCACACCACGTTCATAACGTTGTGAGGCATCCGTATGTAAACCAAAGCTACGGGCACGACCGGCAATATGCAGTGGCGCGAAGAATGCTGATTCCAGGAAAATTTCAGTGGTTGCATCGCTGACTGCTGAAGACAAGCCGCCCATAATACCAGCAATGGCTAATGCTTTTTCATCATCTGCAATCACCATCACTTTTTCGTTGAGTTCAACTTCTTGTTCATTGAGCAAAACTAACTTTTCAGCTTCCGTCGCTTGACGTACATGTACCGCACCTTGCACTTTACCACCATCAAATGCATGTAGCGGTTGACCAAGCTCGATTAATACATAGTTGGTAATATCGACCAGAATGCTGTGCTGACGGATACCTGAACGTGCCAATGCACGCTCCATCCATTCAGGCGTTGGTGCTTTGGTATTCACATTCTTGATCACACGACCTAAGTAACGTGGGCAGCCTTCAGTTGACACAACGACTTTCTTTTCGTCGCTAATAGTTGCAGTAACTTCTTTAATTTCAGGCGCAGTCACCGGAAGCTGGTTAATCACACCAATTTCACGTGCGATCCCGCGAATACTGAAACAGTCACCACGGTTTGGTGTAATGCTGATGTCAATCACGTTATCATCAAGATCCAGATATTCACGGATGTTCATACCTACTGGTGCATCTGCAGGCAGCTCTAACAGACCATCGATTTTATCTTCCAAATCGATTTCTGAAGCGCCGCACAGCATGCCTTGTGACTCGATACCACGTAGCTTGCCTTTCTTGATTTTGAAATCGCCCGGAAGTACTGCACCAATGGTCGCAACTGGCGCTTTCATGCCGGCACGTACGTTTGGCGCACCACATACAATTTGCAATGGTTCATCTGAACCGATATTGACAGTGGTCACACGTAAACGGTCAGCATCTGGATGCTGTTCTACAGTCAAAACTTCACCAACGACAACACCAGTAAAGGGTTTCGCTGCAGGAGATAAGTCATCGACTTCCAGACCCAACATAGTCAATTGATCAGAAAGTTTTTCGCTATCGATGGCTGGGTTGACCCATGTGCGTAGCCAATTTTCGCTAATTTTCATTGATATAAAACCTGTAATTCAAATCTCTAGAATCCCCCTCTGACTCCCCCTTTTCTAAGGGGGAGAACCCCATTTATTTCGTGGAGTACCTCTCCTTTCTTAAAGGAGAGGTTAGGAGAGGATTAAATAAAAAGTTTTAAGCAAACTGGCGTAAGAAACGCACATCATTCTGGAAGAACATACGTAAGTCGTTCACACCGTAGCGCAACATCGCAAAACGTTCTACGCCCAGTCCGAAAGCAAAGCCTTTGTATTTCTCAGGGTCAATGCCGGCAGCTTGTAGCACATTTGGATGCACCATACCGCAGCCCAAAACTTCTAACCAGCGACCGCGTTCATCCATGATATCCACTTCAGCACTCGGCTCAGTGAACGGGAAATAAGATGGACGGAAGCGTACTTTCAAATCTTTTTCGAAGAATTCATTCAGCAGGTTAATCAACAAACCTTTCAGTTCTGCGAAGCTGGTATTTTCAGCCACATACAAACCTTCGATCTGATGGAACATTGGCGAATGGGTTTGATCCGAGTCACAACGATAGACACGACCCGGACACACGATCTGGATCGGTGGCTGTTGTGTTTCCATCGTGCGGATCTGTACACCAGACGTATGCGTACGTAGCAAATGATTTACATCGAAGTAAAAGGTGTCATGCATGGCACGCGCCGGGTGATGCCCCGGAATATTCAGCGCTTCAAAGTTATGATAGTCATCTTCAACTTCAGGACCAGTCGCTACCGTAAAACCGGCTTTGGTAAAGAACTGACAAATACGCTCTTGTACCTGGGTCACAGGGTGGATACTGCCCACCTGTTGACCACGACCGGGCAAGGTAATATCAATGGTTTCGCTTGCCAGTTTTTGTTCTAAGGCAGCTTTATGCAGTTCTGCCTGACGTGATGTCAATGCAGCGGTAATGGTTTCACGTACAGCATGGATTTGTGCGCCGAAGACTTTACGTTGTTCAGGATCCATTTTACCAAGCGACTTAGATTGTTCCGCGAGCTGGCTTTTTTTCCCCGTAAATTGCACTCGTACTTGATCAAGTGCAGCAAGGTCTTCTGCTGCTGCAATCGCAGCGAGCGCTTCAGTGGTCAGGGCTTCCAGTGACATAGTAACTCTCAAAGCAACAGGTTAAAAAATATTTTAAAAACCCCACATTCTAACAGTTTTTAGACACTTTGATGAAGATGCGTTTTAAGGAAAATTAGATTGGCATGATTAAATATAAAAAGTATAAGATAAACACAATATCAATCAGATCAAATCACTATGGCACTCGATCAAATTTGGAAACAGCAACTGACCCTGGTCACTTATGGCAATGAATATTTGTCTCAGGGCCTGAGTTTCAATCGTTGGATTCAACATGCCATTTTTAATCAGCATCAGTTTGCCTTTCGGGATCTGATGTCACAACATCTGCTGGCTCAGCATTTTCAAATCTGGCTGGAAGGCCTGAAAAAACAAGGGGTACGTCGACTGAGCTTGCATCGCTCTGATTTACTGATTGATGAAAAAAATCCGAATGCCAATGTCGAGCTATTACCACTGGCACATTTTATTGTCAGTCATGGTGCCAAAACCAAAACTGCCTGGATCATCGGCAAAGAACTGCCTGAATGGTACAGCGCAGACAATGATTACGAAGCGCCTAAATCGCAGCAGTCCCCTTTACGTCATGAAACATTCTGGTGTTATGAGCTGAATCCCAAACTGGCCAAGCGTATTGACACAGATCTGGAAGCACCGAACTGGGACGATATCCAGGCTTATACCAATTATGAGTTATTTGAAAGCAGCCTAGCTCAAGATTTTATAGAACCGGCGTATACCAATCTTCCATACTACGGCACGATACCTGCAATTCAGGCAGATACAGAAAGTCATTTGGCCCTGATTCCAACCGACTATTCAGCTGATTATGCCCATCAGACTTTATACCGGCTAGATGCCTTAAATGAGTTTATTCAAACTAAAATTCAACATCCCTATACGTCAGATGGTGAAGTCCTGAGCCCAGATCAGCAGCTCAATTTACGCCACTTTTCACAAAAAATTGATGATTTAAGTGCCAAATTCATCAGCAAAGTTGCCAACCACTATAAAACTGCACAGCTCACCCCAAAAGTTGCGCCTGACCCATTTGTGGGTATGAGTACCGAACACCGTTCGCCCAAAATATCTAAAGCGGAAAAACCTCAAGATCCAGGTAAAGCCAGTTCTTCTGCAAATGTAGTGACCTTAATTGTGATTACCGTGATTATCTGTCTGATTGGTTACTATTTCGGGCTTTAAAAGAATTTTAAGAAGCTATTTTTTTAGCAGCTTTTTTAAACACAAGAAATTTAAAAAAATTAATGGACAAAGTCAAAATTGGTTGACTTTTTCTATAATCAGAAATAATTTGGTTGACGTTTTTATAAAAATGAAATAAATTAAAAATTCGCTACTTAGGATTTCCACATTACATTAAGTAAAGGATACGTTATTTATGGTCAAATACCCCCACCCTTCAACATTTGATAAAGAGTTAACAGATGACAAGTTAACTTATATTGCAAAATTAATGCTTCAGTGTTTCGATAAAAGTTTTCGAGACACCCGTGATATTGATGATGACAATTATACCTTTGGTACTGTTTTCTTTAAGAGAACTCATAATTGTTTGAAAAGAGAATTCCTCAATGATTCTTGTCCTTACAAATTTGAAATAGTTGATAAAACGAATAAATTTATTTTCAAAGTAGGACAAACACCTTGTCGTTTTTTTGAGGAAAAGAATTATTTTTATCCAACCAAGAAAGGTGCATTTGTCTTAACAGAACAATTAAGCCTTTTCAATGAAGTTGGCTTACCTTGCTATTCCAATTTCTTACTCATGTATTCAATTGATGAAGATGGATTCCCATTAGCCACTGTCCGTTTTGTCAGCTATGACATTAACGAAAATATAGTCGCTTTCTGGGAATATAATTCATCTAGCTTTGCTCCTTCAATTCAAACAAATGATTTGTTTACCCCTGATAGTAATGGCAAAAAACGCACTAGAAATCTATCTAGTAAACGTAATAAAGCTAACAAATCACAAGAGAATTGAATCAATTATTAGGTTCCACAATGTTTAATTCCTTTAATGGATTAGAACTAAAACTGCTGCGTTTATTTAATGAGTTATCACTTGAAGACGTAGCAGCTAAAGTTCAAAAGTCAAAACAATATATACATAAACTCGAAACAGGTCTTAGTTATCCTACTGAGGAACTGTTAAATGAGTTATGTGATATTTTTAATGTAAAGAAAGATTTTTTCTATCAAGTACATTCTCCTTTACAAGAAGACCAAATCCATTTTCGTAGTCTTAGATCATCACGACAGTTTGCAAAACAAGTCGTTATTTCTAGAGCAGAACAATTAAATCGGTTAATTAGATATATTGAACATCATGTGGATTTGCCCGAATATTTAATTAATTCTATTGAAATTGATCATAATCAATTAACAGGTGAGCAAATTGAGAAAATTGCAGAGGAATTTAGAAAACAATTTGATTTAAATTTAGCTCCCATCGAAAATTTAACGGAGTTCTGTGAAGATATTGGCATTGTTATAACTGATTTTGACTCTATTTCAAGTGAAGTTGATGCTTTATCATTGATTTGTCAAAGACCTATTATTGTTCGAAACACTAGTAAAAAAAGTGCCTGCAGACAAAGATTTGATATTGCACATGAGATAGGTCATATGGTACTTCATAATGGAGTTACTACTGGCGACAACCTAACTGAGTCTCAAGCGCATAGATTTTCTAGTGCACTACTATTACCTCAATCCATGCTAAGAACAAATTTTCCAATCTTATTTAAAGGTGGAAGGTTTGATTGGAATAAAATGAGTGAATTCAAAAGAATTTGGGGAATTAGTAAAGCAGCTATTCTATATAGAGCAAAGCAACTTAATCTAATTGATGACAATCAATATAAAACTGGTGCTATCCACCTAAGAGTCAATGGCGAGGCAAGACAGGAATCGGAGGATATTAGTATGCCTATCGAAACTCCTACTCTTCTTCAAGAAGCTTTAAATATTATATTAGATGATGGTATTTCTGCTGAAGAAATTTCCAATGAGTTAAATATTTCTATTTCTATGCTCGAAAAGCTTACCAATATGAAATTTCATACTCAGGAAAGGAAACTTAAAATTATCTAAAAAAAAGACCGCTAAAAGCGGTCTTTTTCAAGTCATAAAGACTTATGCAGCCAATGCATCTTTAGCTTTAGAAGCTAAAGCAGCAAACGCAACTGCGTCATGCATAGCGATGTCAGCAAGTACGCGACGGTCGATAATCACTTGAGCTTTTTTCAAGCCAGCGATCATACGGCTGTACGACAAACCATTTTGACGAGCACCAGCGTTGATACGTGCAATCCACAAAGCGCGGAATTGACGTTTCTTCTGACGACGGTCACGGTAAGCATATTGACCAGCTTTGATTACCGCCTGGAACGCTACGCGGTAAACGCGTGAACGAGCACCATAGTAACCTTTAGCGCGAGCAAGAATTTTTTTGTGACGGCGATGAGCCTGTACACCACGTTTTACACGAGCCATTTATAATCTCCTTAGATGTACGGGCACATACGACGAACTGAAGCAACGTCACTTACGTGAACCATTACACAGCCGCGCAATTGACGAATACGCTTAGCAGATTTTTTGGTCAAAATGTGGCGTTTGAACGCTTGTTTACGCTTAAAACCGTTAGCAGTCGCTTTAAAGCGTTTAGCTGCACCACGGCGAGTTTTCATCTTAGGCATAACAACCTCTTTTGAACACCTGTTCGGCTCGTTTGCACCATTACAAAACGACCTGCAGGTAAGGGAGCGAGTATTCTAAAGCATCTTTGTTTAAAACAAAAGCATCTTCATCCAATAAGCGAATTTAAACAGGATGGTTTTATGATTTCACTTTAAAAATAGTGCGCAAAACAGAATCAGAAAAATCGCTTCAGGTTTAGAACAGGGCAAAAGCCGCATAAATAAACAGATAACGTCCAATTTTCGCCAGGCTGACAATGAGCAAAAATCGGGCAAAGTTTTCTTTCAGTAGTCCTGCAATTAAAGTAATGGGATCTCCAATAATAGGCACCCAGCTCAGCAGCAAAGACCAATAGCCATATTTCTGATATATCATTTGTGCCTTGAGCATCTTGTCTTCTGACACCGGAAACCATTTTTTATTTTTATAATGCTCGATTTTGAGCCCCAGATACCAGTTGACACAGGAACCCAGAATATTCCCCAGACTGGCCACCGCAATTAACAGTGCCACACTATGGCTTGCCTGTACCAAAAGACCAAGCAGCACAGCTTCAGACTGTAAAGGCAGTAATGTCGCTGCACCGAAGGCTGATAGAAAGAGCAGAAACAGGCTCATGCCAGTATTAACGGCTTAAACGCAGTTTTTTCTTGGCTTTGCTATATTCCCAGCTGGACCACAGTACTGCTGCCACCATTGCCATGATCCGTCCCCATTTATACTGCTGGGTAATGGGTTCAATCGCTGCACGCAAAATCTGCTGATCTTTGGTATTGAGAGCAGCAATTACCTGATCGATATGTACAATTTCAGCAATATAAAGTACTAAACATGCAGCAATACCGAAGAGAATACTCCAGTAAATTCGGGTATTGCTTTCAACAATCTTGGTAAAATTCAGAAGAAAATCGTTCATATATCCATCCAATAAAAAACCACCTTAAGGGTGGCTTTATTTATTTAAGGCTATTTTAGCATAAAGGCTGCAGCTTAACTGACCTGTATAGCAAGCGCTTTCTGAACTGCAGGACGTGCATTCAAGCGATCGATATATTTAGCCACTTCAGGATAATCTGCCAGATTAATCTGCTGCCAGTTGTGTCGCAACAACCACGGGAATATCGCCATATCGGCAATCGAGTATTCACCAGCCACATAATCCTGCCCGACCAGCTGCTTGTTTAACACGCCATACAGACGTTTGCTTTCATTGACATAACGCTCGGTGGCATAGGCGATACGTTCAGGCGCAAAACGGCTAAAGTGATGATTTTGCCCAAGCATCGGGCCTAGTCCACCCATTTGCCACATCAGCCATTGTTCTACCTGAATACGTTTGATTTCATCTGTCGGATAGAACATGCCGGTTTTACGACCTAAATACTGCAAAATCGCACCCGATTCAAAGATTGAAATCGGCTGGCCATCTGGCCCTTCCTGATCGACAATCGCCGGAATTTTATTGTTAGGAGAAATAGCCAGAAAGTCAGACTGGAACTGGTCATTTTCCAGAATATTAATCGGAAAAATTTGATACTTCAGCCCCATTTCTTCCAAAGCAATGCTAATTTTATGGCCATTGGGGGTGCCCCAATAATATAAATCGATCATTTTTTTAATACTCCCTGCACTTTATCTATGCCATGATGCATTCAACATAGAGGATTCAGCCAGAAACAACAAGTCTGTATTTTAAAAATATTTTTATATAAATATCATTATCTTAATAAAAATTCATGTATTTTTTTATTTTTTATCTTGAAAATTTTTACAGCAGACACATATTTATTTGTGCATAAGGATTGCGTCAATCTTATGTACTGTCGATGTCTGACATGACAGATCTTATTTTCTTGTTTTTATAACTTTGCTTAATCGAGAAGGTTCTAATCATGAGCAACTTAAATCTTCATCCTCTGTTTCGTCGTAGTATCGGTTTTGATCGCTTGAATGACTTTATTGACTATGCCATGCAAAGTGATGCGCCGAATTATCCCCCGTATAATATCGAAAAGCATGGCGAAAATAATTATCGGATTGTGGTCGCAACTGCGGGTTTCCGTCAGGAAGAACTCGACATTCGTCTGGAAAATAAGTTACTGACCATTTTAGGTAAGCCTGAAAACCAGAGCAATGACCATACCGAATTCTTGCACAAAGGCATTGCACGACGTACATTTAAATTGTCTTTGCGTCTGGATGAATATATTGAAGTACAACAGGCAGATTATGAAAATGGTCTATTGATCATTGACTTGCAACGTATCATTCCAGAAGAGAAATTGCCGCGCCAAATTCCGATTGGCAATAAACTGCTGATCGAAAATGATGAAAAATCAGTTGAATAAGCTAGATTTGACTTAAAAGAAGGGCCCAAAAGGGCCTTTCTTTTTGACTCCAGATTCTCTAAGCTCATTAAAATAATACGCTTTATGATCATAAAAATAAGCTATGAACGCGTCAGAAAAAATCCTGTTTCATCAGAGTAGTCCGATCATGCGTGCTATTGGATATTTACTACTCTGTTATCCGGTTGGCATATTCAGCATTTTTTATTTAAGCAGTCTGCGTAGCAATTCCAGCTTTCTGCAAGGATTGTTATTTTTATGGCAGGAGTCGCCTGGCTTTTATGTTTATATCGGCGGCTTTCTTGGTCTTTCGCTGCTCATGCTGGGAACCAAACTAAAAATAACGTCTCAGGCAATTTATTATACTTTGGCCGGTTTCCGGATCAGCCTCTGCTTAAAACGACACTCGGTACACTATAGCTTTCTGAATCCTCGATACGATTCTCTCAAAGCCCATCTCAAGCGCTGGCTGAGTAGAACTCCAGCGCATGTCATCAGTCAACGCGATGGCACGCTAGATTTTAGATTATGCCAGCCTGGTCTGATCAACCAAATCTGTCTCGGGTTTTTCCGGATTCAATTGTCAATGTTTTCCCGGCAACAGGCTCAACAGATTATGCAGGCCATACAAACTGCTTGGAATTTTAGGGCATAAAAAAAGCCCTGCATCTGCAGGGCTTTGTTCGCTTCATGAGTGCTTACTTTTTCTTTTTAGGACCAAGCAGCATACCCATTTGACGGCCTTCCATTTTCGGCATCTGTTCAACAGTACCGAATTCAGCCACGTCAGCTTCAATTTTTTGCAATTGAGCCAGACCCAACTGTTGGTGCGCCATTTCACGGCCACGGAAACGAAGGGTGATTTTCACCTTGTTACCTTCTTCAAGGAACTTGATGATTGCACGTAGTTTTACGTTGTAATCACCAACATCAGTACCCGGGCGTAGCTTGATTTCTTTCACCTGGACTTGATGTTGTTTTTTCTTCGCTTCTTTCTGCTTTTGCTTAAGATCAAACAAATGCTTGTTGAAGTCCATGATCTTACATACTGGTGGCTCAGCATTGGCTACGATCTCGACAAGATCAAGTTCCACACTTTCTGCTGCGCGCAGGGCTTCAGCTAAGCTTACAATCCCTTTTTGCTCACCATTTTCGTCTACAAGACGGACTTCTTTCGCACGAATTTCATCATTCAAGGCAGGACGGTTTGATTTGTTACCGCCCTGTTGATTACGGTCAGGCTGTTTAATCGCTGTTACTCCACAATGTACCGGCCGCGTTCGGCAACGGCTGCTTTTACTAGGTCAACGAAAGCATCGATTGACATAGTACCCAAATTTTTTCCTGAGCGGGTACGGACGTTTACTGTACCTTCTTCAACTTCCCGGTCCCCAAGTACCAGTAAGTAAGGAATACGCTCTAAAGTACGTTCACGAATCTTAAAGCCGATTTTCTCATTTCTCAAGTCAGAAATTGCACGAATACCGTTTTCTTTAAGTTTTGCGACAACTGACTCACATGCTTCTGCCTGAGAATCGGTAATATTCATCACACACGCTTGCATCGGCGCCAACCAAGGTGGCATGAAGCCTGCGTAGTGTTCAATCAGTATACCAATAAAACGCTCAAAACTGCCAAGAATTGCACGATGTAACATTACTGGCTGATCGCGGTCGTTATCTTCTGTGACATAAGACGCATCTAAACGTTCTGGCAAGTTAAAGTCACACTGAATGGTACCACACTGCCAGACACGACCCAGACAGTCTTTCAGAGAGAATTCAATCTTCGGACCATAGAATGCACCCTCGCCCGGCTGAAGCTCCCATTCAAGACCCGCAGCATCTAAAGCATCTGCTAAAGATTTTTCAGCCATATCCCAAAGTTTGTCATCACCGACACGCTTTTCAGGACGTGTTGATAATTTCATTTGTACTTCTTCGAAGCCAAAATCTTTGTATACGTCGAGTGTCAATTTGATAAAGTCTGCAACTTCAGGCCCAATCTGTTCTTTGGTACAGAAGATATGCGCATCATCTTGGGTAAAGCCACGTACACGCATAATGCCGTGTAAAGAACCTGATGGCTCGTTACGGTGACATGAACCAAATTCTGCCAGACGTACCGGAAGATCACGGTATGATTTTAAACCCTGGTTGAACACTTGTACGTGACAAGGACAGTTCATTGGTTTAACCGCGTAGTTACGGTTTTCAGAATGCGTGGTGAACATGTTGTCTGCATAGTTGGCAGCATGTCCTGATTTTTCCCACAGCGTGAAATCAACCACTTGCGGGGTACGGATTTCTTCATAGCCGTTGTCTTGCTGAACTTTACGCATGTATTGTTCAAGTACCTGGTAAATGGTCCAGCCGTTCGGATGCCAGAACACCATACCCGGTGCTTCTTCTTGCATATGGAACAAGTCTAGCGCTTTACCAATTTTACGGTGATCGCGTTTTTCTGCTTCTTCAATACGTTTTACATAAGCTGCAAGCTGTTTCTTGTCTGCCCACGCTGTACCATAAATACGTTGTAATTGTTCGTTTTTCGCATCACCGCGCCAGTAAGCGCCCGAGATTTTAGTCAGCTTGAACGATTTTAAGAATTTGGTATTTGGAACGTGCGGACCACGGCACATATCCAAGTAATCTTGATGGTAGTACAAGCCCATTTGTGTTTCTTCAGGCATGTCGTTGATCAAGCGTAATTTGTATTCTTCGCCACGCGCTGTAAATTCTGCAATCACTTCGTCACGCGGGGTCATTTTTTTCACAACATCATAGTCTTGATCGATGAGCTTTTTCATACGCTCTTCGATGGCTGCCATGTCGTCTAATGTGAATGGACGTGGCATCCAGATGTCATAGTAGAAACCTTCTTCAATGACCGGACCAATGACCATCTTTGCTTCTGGGAACAGTTGCTTAACCGCATGACCCACCAAATGCGCGCAAGAGTGACGAATAATTTCGACACCGGCTTCGTCTTTAGGCGTAATAATTTGTAAGGTTGCATCTTCAGTGATGAGATCAGACGCATCCACTAAACGGTCATTTACACGACCAGCAACGGTATTTTTTGCAAGACCAGGACCAATGCTGAGTGCAACGTCCATCACAGATACGGCTTGATCAAACTGTTTTTGATCGCCATTTGGCAAAGTGATAATTGGCATAAGAAATCCTTAAGGAGTGATGCCCCGTACCATGGAGCATGTCACCGCGAGATTATGATCGAGGAAAACCTCAAAAGATAAAAACGGTGGATAAATAAAATCGATTCGAATTTTACACGGCTTGGCCGCATGATTAAACCTTTTCCCCAATAAAAATCAGATTTACCCCCAAATCTTTCCCTGATCTTTAAAGACTTAGGCTCATCTCTTAATTCAAAATGTGGTTATTCCCGGAAAGTCTGCCACTCAATAAATGTTCTCTCACGATAAACATAGAGCTGGGCAAATTGCGGAATGATGGCTTCACTTTGTGTCGGCCTTAAAAACACATAATCATCGACATGAATATTGCATTGCCTAGGTACCTGAAGCATTTCCTGATTACTACTGCGACCATACAACAGATGCGGCCGGCTTTTTTCAGGATAAATATAATCTGCCTGCCAATAGCCACCATAGATAAACAGTGCTTTATGCCGATGCGGCAAATGATTCAGCATTTCCAGACCCGGAATCTGGCTATAAGACAATACCTTTAAAATCGGTGTGGCAATCCAGAGCGCACATTTTAAAGCGGATAAATTGTCCAGATCGAAGTCACTGGGTTTGAGCAGCATCGAGCCAAAAGCCAGATCATTACAGACACTCTGCTGGCAATGCTGCATAAAGGTCGGACTGCCACCACCGTTAGAACACAAATCTGCCCGCCATAAATCTGGGAATTGCTGCTGAATAGTATTTTTATATTGTTGATAAATCTGCTGCGATTGCTGATAACTTTTTTCGGGGCTTTTCAAAATATTCGGCAATTTGGCGACATGTGCATCATAGCCCATCAACCCCGAAAGCCTGAGAGCGTCGGGATATTGCTGAATGAGTTTGAGTAAGGCTATTAACTGTTGCTGACTACTCACCCCACCACGATGTAAGCCGACATCAATTTCAATATTGATATTTAACTGAAGATTAGATTCTTGAGCGAATTGCAGATATTGCTTCAAGCGCTTTATGTCATCGATCAGCCATTGAATATTGCTTTGATCATTTGCTTTATTTTGTTCAGGAACGTTTTGATAAAAACCTTGTACCGCATGAATTGGCATCGGTTTACCCAGCAAGATATCAGCCTGTTCAAATGCTCTCATCATTTCTAAAAGATGGGGTAAATGAAATACCATAAATCGTCGGGTATTCAGCTTTTCACTGGCCAGTTTGAGTAGCGGGATACTGGCTAGAGACTTCACCACCAGACGCGGCTTGAGCTGCGCAGGGATTTTTGCCTGTACAATCTCCAGATTCTGCTGATATTGAGCCAGATCCAGAATCAGTTGCGGTGTACCAGTTCCCTGCTGCTGCAAATCTTGGGTCAGTTGCTGAAAATACTTCGATTGCATAATTCGCTCCTGCTATTCAGACAAAAATAACTGCTGTAAATGCGGATTCAGCCATTTTTGCTGCGGATCCAGTTGCTGGCGCAATCTCATAAAATCATCCCATTTTGGGTAAAGATCACACAGCGAAGCGGCTGTCATGCTGTGCAACTTTCCCCAATGTGGCCGTCCCTGATACTTCTGAAAAATCGGCTCGACCAGATCGAAAATAGCTCGGCAATCCTGTTTATAAAACTGATGAATCGAAATCGAAACCGAATCACGCTGATAAAAAGGACTCAGCCATATCTCATCGGCTTTGACATAACGAAACTCGACTGGAAAGAACATCGGCACATTCTGCTTCCTTAAGGTGGCTAAAACCTCCTGCAGACACTGCAAGCCGGAATCGACCGGAAGCTGATATTCCATTTCGTTAAATCTGGTCTGACGCGGAGTCGGAAAAATCCGGGATGACCAATCTACATAACAACTCGGTTTAACAAAAACACCCAATAATTTTTGCAGATAAGGATTAGATGCAGGAATAAATCGGGTCAATTCAGAACACAAAGTCAATAACGCATCTTCAGATGGCCAGTTCTCCTGCCTTGGCTGAATTTCATCATTCGTTTCATCCAGGGTTTTTAGCATGACCTGATCGGCATGCAGAAATGCCCAAAATTCAATATGCCGGTGCTGATGTTTCCATTGATCGATATGCGCAAATACTTCTTTTAATGGACACAGCCGAATCTGTTCTTTTAATTTATAGCGCGGACGATTTTGCAGGGTAATTTTGGTCAATATCCCCAGACTACCTAACGCCACACGCCCCGCTTGAAATATCTCGGTATTCTGCTGATGATCACATTGCAACAGCTCTCCATCTGCAGTCAGCAATTCAAAACCGTCCACAAAAGCAGATAAACAGGGTAAATCGATGCCGGTGCCATGCGTTCCCGTGGAAATCGCTCCCGCCAGACTTTGCTGATCAATGTCACCCTGATTGGGTAAAGCTTGATTGATCGGGGCAATATATTCACCTAAATCATATAAACGCGTACCAGCGTGCACGGTACATTGAACTTTTGCCTCATCCAAAGCCACCACACCTTTTAAATGATCGAGATGAAGCAGCACATCATTGGTTTTAGCCAAAGCACTAAATGAATGCCCCGCACCTACTGCACGAATCTTTGCCTGTGACTTCACCAAACCTTGTAATTCGCTTATTTCTCTGGGCTGAAAAACTTGAGGAGCGCTGTGCTGACTCCCTGACCAGTTTCGCCAGACTGCATTCGCCTGTTGTATTTTCATTATTATTCTCTGGCTCATATTATTTTACTGACTCAATTAGAGTAAAATACCTAAAAAATCAAATATGGGAACCCACGGGTTCAAAAAAATCAAATAGGGCTAAATATTTTAATTAATATTCAATGACTTAAAATTTATATTAATTTACTCGACTAAAGCATAAATGCAAGATTTCGAAGAAGTGCATATCTTTTCAAAAGGATATGAAAATAACGATACAACGGAGTTTTACCATGGTTAGCGCATACGATGAATTACCGCGTACCCCCGCAAATTTTGTAGCCTTGTCACCTTTACGCTATCTAGATCGTGCAGCTTATATCTATCCGAATCAAAATGCGATTATTCATGGTCAGCGCCGCATTACCTGGCGTGAAAAATACAATCGCTGCCGTCAGTTTGCCAACCAACTCCAAAAATTAGGCATCGGTAAAAATGATACCGTGTCTGTCCTGCTGCCTAACGTCCCTGCCATGATTGAAGCGCACTTTGCTGTGCCAATGGCAGGTGCGGTACTCAATACCTTAAATACCCGTCTGGATGCCAAGACTCTCGCCTTTATGCTGGAACATGCTGAAAGCAAAGTCTTATTGGTCGACCCTGAATTTACTGCACTTGCGACCGAAGCACTGGCGCTGGTATCACAAGAGATCTATGTGATTGATGTGGCCGATGCAGAGTTTGAAGGTGAAGACAGCCGTATTGGTCAAATCGAATATGAAGACTGGATTGCCCAAGGCGATGCAAATTTTGACTGGCATTTGCCTCAAGATGAATGGGATGCCATCAGCTTAAGTTACACCTCTGGCACCACGGGTAATCCGAAAGGTGTGGTCTATCATCACCGCGGTGCCTACATTAATGCCGCCAGTAATATCATTGCTTGTGGCATGATGCCGCGTGCCACCTATTTATGGACACTGCCACTGTTCCACTGTAATGGCTGGTGCTTTGCATGGACTATGGCGGCCAACGGCGGAACCAACGTCTGCCTGCGTAAAGTCGATGCCGAACTGATTTTCAAACTAATTGCTGAACATAAAGTCGATTACTTCTGTGGCGCACCGATTGTCCTGTCAATGCTGATCAATACGCCTGAAGAGAAAAAGACCAAAATTGACCATCGTGTCGAAGTCATGGTGGCGGGTGCTGCCCCGCCGGCTGCAATTATTGAAGGCATGCGTAATATCGGAATTAACGTGACACATGTCTATGGCTTGACTGAAACCTACGGCCCTTCTGCGCTCTGTGCATCACAGGCCGGCTGGAGTGATTTGTCTATTCAGGAACAGGCGCAATTGCATTCACGTCAGGGTGTGCCATATCCGCTACAAGATGGTATGAAAGTGCTTGATCCTGACACCATGCAGGAAGTTCCGCATGATGGTCAGACCATGGGCGAGATCATGTTCCGTGGCAATATCGTGATGAAAGGTTATTTGAAAAATCCGGAAGCGACCGCAGAAGCTTTTGCCGGTGGCTGGTTCCATACCGGCGATCTGGCCGTGTGTCAGCCTGATGGCTATGCCAAAATTACTGACCGATCTAAAGACGTGATTATTTCCGGAGGGGAAAATATTTCCTCGCTAGAAGTCGAAGAAGTGCTGTATCAGCATCCTGCCATTTTAACGGCAGCTGTTGTGGCCAAGCCGGATCCACGCTGGCAGGAAGTACCATGTGCCTTTGTAGAACTCAAAGCAGGACAAACTGCAACAGCGGAAGAGATTATGGAATTCTGCAAACAGCATCTGGCACGTTTTAAAGTGCCTAAAGATGTTGTGATTACCGAAATTCCAAAAACCTCGACCGGAAAATTGCAGAAATTTGTTTTACGCGAATGGGCCAAAGAACGCGCTGAAGGTGAGTTTTCTTAATTCCATACCAGTGTGTTTTTTCAAAATCTACTCAATAAAAAATCGTGCCAAGTTTTCTTAGCACGATTTTTTTTAACTTACCCTCTCCAAACCTATCCCATAGGGAGAGGCTGATCAGAACAGTTACATCTCAACCATTTCCACGCCATCAATACGTGCCACAGTCATCAAGTCTTTATCACCACGACCTGAAACCGTCGCAATAATGATTTGATCCTTGTCCATGGTCGGTGCAAGTTTAGACACATAAGCCATGGCATGTGCGCTTTCAAGCGCCGGAATAATGCCTTCAATCTTGGTTAAATCACGGAAACCCTGTAGGGCTTCATTGTCCGTGATCGGTACATAGTTCACACGTTCCATATCTTTCAGGAAGCTATGTTCTGGCCCCACACCCGGATAATCCAGACCGGCAGAAATTGAATGCGTTTCAATGATCTGACCTTCTTTATCCGACATCAGGTAAGTTCGGTTTCCATGCAGTACACCGACATGACCGGCATTCAATGGCGCTGAATGTTTACCGCTTTCAATACCCAAACCCGCGGCTTCTACACCGTACATTTGCACATCTTGATCGTTCAGGAATGGATAGAACAAGCCCATTGCATTGGAACCACCACCAACACAGGCTACCAAGGCATCAGGCAGACGACCAGCTTGCTCCTGAATCTGACGGCGTGCTTCACGGCCAATAATCGACTGGAAATCACGTACCAGCTGCGGATATGGATGTGGGCCTGCCACGGTACCAATCACATAGTAAGTTGAATCGACATTGGTTACCCAGTCACGCATGGCTTCGTTCATGGCATCTTTCAAGGTTTTAGAGCCACTTTGTACAGGCACAACTGTCGCACCGAGCAAACGCATACGGTACACGTTCATGGCCTGACGTTTGACATCTTCAGCGCCCATAAATACCACGCACTCAAGACCTAAACGTGCTGCAATTGTGGCGGTTGCTACACCATGCTGACCGGCACCTGTTTCGGCAATAATACGTTTTTTACCTGACAATTTTGCAAGCAAGGCCTGACCAATAGTGTTGTTGACCTTATGCGAACCGGTATGGTTCAGGTCTTCACGTTTCAGATAAATTTGCGCACCACCCAACTCTTTCGACCATCGTTCAGCATGATATAAAGGACTCGGACGACCGACGTAAAACGCCAGGTCACGGTCAAATTCTGCCAAAAACTGTGCATCATCTTTCATACGGAAATAGAGCTTTTCCAAGTCTTCTAAAGCCGCCATGAGTGTTTCTGACACAAAACGTCCGCCATGAATACCGAAATGCCCGCGTTCATCCGGGAATTGGGTATAGTCAACTGCCTGACTGTTCTGGCTAGTATTTTGCTGATCCACGATGGACTCCTTGCATAAAGCGTTCTATGAGTTGTTGGTCTTTAATACCTTTTGCGGACTCGACACCGCCACTCACATCTACGGCATAGGCCTGTGTGGTGAGAATTGCCTGTTCGATATTGTCAGGATTTAAACCGCCTGCCAAGATCAAGGGAATATCAAGTTTGGGAAATGTCTCCCAATCGAAGCTGTGGCCCGTACCACCTTTCAGATCAGGATGCCATGCGTCTAACAGAACTGCACTCGCGCCAGCATCTTGATAACGTTGAATTTCTACAACTACATCCAGATCAGGTTTGACCTGAATGGCCTTGTACCAGCGGCGTCCGACCTGTTGAGCGATTGTCTGACATTGTTCCGGCGTTTCATCACCATGGAATTGCACAATATCAAGATGAACCGTTTGCAAGATATCCTGAATCTCATTAGCTGAATGATTCACAAATAGTCCAACCACTTGCACATAAGGTGCAATGGCTTGAACCAGTTGAGCAGCTTGCTCTGCTGTAACAGCTCGGGGACTCGGTGGATAAAATACGAATCCTATCGCATCTGCACCTGCGTTCACCACAGCATGAACATCTTCGACTCGGGTGATTCCACAAATTTTGGCACGGGTTCGCATATTATTCTGGCTCTAGATCTACCAATGTCTTGAACAATCTATAAGATTGGGGCAAATCATTGTAATGCAATTTTTCCGGCTTGCGTAAAGTTCGCACTCATATTTATCTATCTAGATTGTTTAAACCTAAGCCACTCTTTATACTTGCGCCAACTTGCAACAAGTTTAAGCACATGCTTTAGGGAAGTTGGTGCAAATCCAACACTGCCCCCGCAACGGTAAAATGAAACGTTTATCTTTATAAATCAAAATGATTTACACCACTGTAGACGACTATGGGAAGGTGGATATTCAGCACAGCTTTGTGCACATTTCAGTCCGGATACCTGCTTGTTGTGTTCTGTCACTCAATCATTCACGGGGAAGTGAATGTATGGAGCATTACATGTCTATTTATTTTCAACCTACTGCTCTTGTAGGTGCAATCGCACTTGCGTTGGGTATCACTTCACCTGTTTTTGCTACCGAGCAAAAAATTGCAAAAGCATCTTTGGATACCATTGTGGTGACTGCTTCTCGTAGTGAACAAAATATCAAAGATGTACCCGCGCGTATTTCAATTATTGAAGCTGCGACTCTTGAGCAATCTCCTATTGCTTCATTACCAAACTTATTGAAAAAAGAGGCTGCTTTAAACGTCGCTCAGCTCGGCGGTTATGGACAACAGTCCTCTATTTTTATGCGAGGTACAAGCTCTTCACATACACTCGTTCTTCGTGATGGCATGCGATTGAATACAGCATTAAGCAGTTCAGCTTCCTTACCTTTTATTGATACGACTGATCTCAAGCAAATTGAAATTTTAAAAGGCCCTGCATCCGTTCTATATGGCACAGATGCGATTGGTGGTGTGGTACAACTCGTGTCTAAAACACCTGAAAAAACATCTGCATTTATGACTGGTGAAATTGGCGAGAATAAAACCTACAAATCACTTGTGGGTGCCGATTTAGCTGAAGATGGTTTTTATGCGCAAATCCGTGGTCAACGTCTAGAAACTGATGGAAAATCTGTTCTAGATAATGAGGATGAAAACTATTCCTTTGACCAAAAAGGTTTCAGCACCAAATTTGGTGTCGACAAAGACCAATATGCGTTATCTCTTGATTACAGCCAAAATAAAGGCACAAGTGATTACAACGCAGGTAGCCTTACTTCACAAGATTTTGAAAATGAAATGTTTAACCTGAAAGGGCGCATTAACCTAGGTTCACAATTAGAACTCAATGCTCGCTTATCGCAGTTTGATGATCAACTCGATCAAAATGCTGCGAATTATCTGGGTCAGGTCGATTATTCATATAGCACCACTCAAGAAGCTGAAATGTATGCCAAACTCAATTTAAATGATCAGCATCATTTTTTATTAGGCACAACTTACAGCAAGCTTGATGGCGATGTGCTGTCCTATGGAATAGCCTATCAAGGTGATGTTTCATCACAAGGCTATTATGCACAACATCAATATCAATCAGACAAACTTAATACGCAACTTGGCATCCGTGTTGAAGACAACGAAAAATATGGCACCCATACGGTAGGCCAAGCCGCTGCACGTTATGCAATATCACCTCAACTCAGCGTCTATACGAATATCGGCTCTGCTTTCCGTTCACCGAATCTGAATGAGCTGTACAGTGGCGAATCTGCAAATCCAGACCTAAAAGCCGAAGAAAGCCTGTCTTATGAAATCGGCTTAGACCATGCTCTCACTCAAAACTCATCTGTTGCAATTTCTGTATATCAAAATGATATAGATCACATGATCCAAAAAGTAGATGGCAAGTTAAATAATATCAACGAAGCGACACTTCGTGGTGGCGAGCTTGCATGGAACTGGAAAAAAAACGATTGGTTCATTGATGCTGCTTTTGCATATGTGCAAGCTAAAGATAGCAAAGCGGATGTTGCTTTAGCTAAACGACCACGTCAGACCCTCACTCTGACTACAGGCCTGGAAAATGAAGTTTATGGAATGAGTGCTTCTCTTATTGCTCGTTCCAAGTCAAAAAGCTGGAGTGATTCAGACCATAATCCGGGCTATGCGACCGTCGATTTAAATGCCTACTGGAATATCAATCCACATGTCAAAGTCTTTACCAACATAGAAAATGTCGGTGATGTCCGTCATAAGATCGAATACAACTGGAATAATTATTATATTGATGAAGGCCGCCTCGCTTCTGCCGGTGTAACCTTTACATATTAAGTTCAGCGTTTCAATAAATACTTTTGAGCATCATGTCATGCCTATGGCATGATGCTTTTTATTTACAGCATTTAAAAATCAAGGAAATCACATGGGTCACCGTTTAAGTAAGATTTATACCCGCACAGGCGATTCAGGCACCACAGGTTTGGGTGATGGTTCTCGCGTTGCCAAAGACGATTTACGTATTGATGCGCTCGGTGATGTGGATGAACTCAATGCCGTGATTGGTGTATTACGTGCACAGATTTCAGCAAGCACGATTGAAGATAAAGCCACTTGGGACAAATCTTTAAGCCTGATTCAACACTGGTTATTTGATCTCGGTGGTGAAGTGTGTATTCCGGGTTTTAATCTGGTACAACCTGTGTCGATTGATTTTTTAGAAAATGATATCGACCGTATGAATGAAGCCTTGCCAATGCTCAAAGACTTTATTCTGCCTGCTGGCACTTTAGTCTGCAGCTTTGCCCATCAGGCGCGCGCAGTCTGCCGCCGGGCAGAACGTAGCGTGATGTCAGTCCACTCTCGCGACCAGAATATTCAGGCAGCGTCGCTACAACTGCTGAACCGTTTATCAGACTGGCTATTTGTAGCATCGCGCACCTTGCAACGCAGCGAGGGCGGTTCAGAAGTGCTGTGGCAAAAAAATATCAATGACAGCATCGAAAACTAGAATTATTTCTTGATTCTAAATCTAAAAATACGCGTCAGATGTATCTTGATTTTACAGTGCATCTGACGACAATAAGCCTTATCATCTTTTTGTCACATAGCACGCATACAATGAAATCAACTTCTCAATTTATGGGCAGTCTATGCGCATAATTGGTCATCGTGGTGCACGTGGCGAAGCCCCTGAAAATACCCTAGGCGGTTTTCAATATATTCAAGACATCGGTATTCGCGCCGTTGAGTTTGATGTGCGTCAGCTCAAAGACAATGCCTTAATCATCATGCATGATGATGATTTTGTGCGAACCACAGGTTTGCAAAAGCATTTATATGAATGCAATCGTCAAGATCTTGCACACTATAATCATGCTGTGACCTGGTCAGACTGGAATAAAGTCGAAGCCACTCCCCTTTTAAATCAGACCTTAAATGTCATTCGAGACTTTGAGCATATTGAAGTCGAAATCAAAAGTGTCGATTCCGAAGCTGCGGCTGAGAAAATTGCACTGGGCGTTGCACAGCAACTGCAAGGCTATGAGCAGGCGGCCATCATTACCAGTTTTGATGCCAAAGTCCTGCAAGCCTTCAAACAGCAAAATTCCCGGCTAAAACGCGGTTTACTCATCGAAACCGACCTAAAATATCAAGCGATTGATCAGGCGCTAGAACTGGATTGCTGTCATATTGGCTGGATGAATGAGCTGGCCAGCAAAGACCTGATTCAGGCCACCCAGGCTGCTGAATTGAATATCAGTGTCTGGACGGTCAATGATGTGAGCCGAGCCAAAGAGCTGCGTGATTGGGGAATTCAAGGGCTGATTACCGATTACCCAAAACTGATGCTGCAGCAACTCTAAAAAACAGCCTGATTATTGATCAGTTCAAATCGTTTTATTTAAGACAGCTCGATTTCATGTCAAGCTATTAAAGCGTGTCTGACTTTTAGATTGATTCGACTTGAATGTTAAATTAATTTTCTATGAGATATATTCTGCAAATTTTCTGGCAATATTGTAGAAATGATGAACAGTTAAATCGCTTAATATTAGCCCAATTAAATAGTCTAAAAGACCGATAATCCTCAGTCACTTAGTCGGAAATCAAGCCCCGTCTAGACTGGCAAAATGGTCGTTTTTGCCCTACTTATCCTGTTACTGACAAGTACAATACAACCGTACAATAATGCTAGTGATGCTATAGGCCACATGCTAATATAAACAAGATAGGCTGCTGTTAAAATCAACAGTGGTTTCTGCTTTTTGTTAAACCTTCCGAGGTTCTAGGAGTGCTGTTGGAGATGAATGCTCCCTTACCCAAAGCCCCCATTAACTGGATTGCGGTGTTTGCATTGGTGTTATTACCCATTGTCGCCCTGATTGCAATTCCGTTATATGCGTATCACCATGATTTTAGCGCCGCCGCTTGGATCAGCATGTTTGTTTTACTGGGCGTAAGCAGCCTTGGCATTACAGCAGGATACCATCGCCTGTGGGCACATCGTGCTTATGAAGCCACTCTACCATTAAAAATCATCTTAATGATTATGGGTACATTTGCTGTACAGAATAGTATCTTGTTCTGGGCATCTGGTCACCGTACTCATCATCGTCATGTCGATGATGTGGATCAAGATCCGTACTCGATCAACAAAGGTTTCTGGTATGCACATATCGGCTGGATGTTACGTGATTATCCATCAGGTGTGGCAAACTATAAAAATGCGCCAGATCTGTTAAAAGACAAAGTCGTCATGTTTCAGGACAAATACTATATTCCATTAGTGATTGCCGTTCATGCTGCTATTTTGCTTCCAATTGGCTGGGCAGTCGGCGATGTCTGGGGAGTCTTGCTGCTGGGTGGATTAGTGCGTTTAATCCTAAGCCATCATGTGACTTTCTTCATCAACTCGCTGTGTCACATGTGGGGCAATCGTCCTTATACCGACGAGAACACTGCACGTGACAACTTCGTACTTGCGATTGCCACCTGGGGTGAGGGTTATCATAATTACCACCACATTTTCCAGTACGATTACCGTAATGGCGTGAAATGGTGGCAATACGATCCAACCAAATGGTTGATCTGGACCTGCTCTAAACTGGGTTTAGCCAAAAACTTACGTCGTATTCCTAGCTTTAATATCAAAAAAGCGGAACTGGCGATGAAGTTTAAATATGCTGAACAGGATCTTGCGGTCTATGGTCATGATGTTTCTGAAGACATCATTACTGTGAAAACCAAGATTGCTCAGGAATATGATGCCTTTACCCAAACTTTAAATGACTGGGCCAAACTGAAAGAGCAAGAAATTCAGGTGAAAAAGGCTTCTATGGCAGAAAAAATTCACCAGATGGATGACAAACTGAAAGTTGAATTCCAGCTGGTTGAACAGCGTTTATCCCATCACCGGGCAACCTTGAATTTACTGGTTCGTAATTTGAAAAAATCAGCAGTATCTTAATAAAACTGCTCACAAAAAAGCCCCAATCGGGGCTTTTTTTATGTCTGAAAGATAACTTGAACTCTCGTTTATACAACAGTTTTCTACAGGCAACTTTGTTATAGTCAAGGTATTCCAAGCCTGTACTGAGTGCCATGTATTTTAACTCTCGTTATCAAACCCTTCCTGCTGCCCTTTACCACCATCAAGTTCCGCTACCGTTGAAAGGCGCAAAAGCCGGGCATTTTAACGTAGCTTTGGCAGAACAACTGCAATGGTCAGATGAAGACAAAGCGCAATGGGTCGAGATGTGTAGTGGTCAGAAAGTCTTTGCTGAGTTTCAACCCTTGGCCATGGTCTACGCAGGTCATCAGTTTGGTCAATGGGCTGGACAATTGGGAGATGGTCGCGGCCTGTTAATTGCACAGATCCTTGATCAGGAAGGTCAGACTATTGACCTGCATTTAAAAGGTGCGGGTGCAACGCCCTATTCGCGTATGGGTGATGGGCGTGCAGTACTGCGTTCGGTGATTCGTGAATATCTGGCGGGTCATGCTTTAAATTCTTTGGGTGTAGCGTCGAGCAATGCGGTTGGCTTTACTTCCTCAACGCAAGGCATTCAACGCGAAAAGCTCGAACCCGGTGCAATGATGTTACGTACCTCAGACTGTCATATTCGTTTCGGGCATTTTGAATGGATCAATCAATATCAGCCGGATCTGCTGGCTGAATTTACCCAGAAATGTATTGAATGGCATTATCCGGAATGCCTGCAAGCCGAACAGCCGATTCTGAGCTTTGCCACAAAAGTCATTCAGCGCACAGCGGTGATGATTGCCAAATGGCAACTGGTTGGCTTCGCGCATGGCGTGATGAATACTGACAATCTGAATATTACCGGCTCGACTTTGGACTTTGGTCCTTATGGCTTTATGGAACGCTTCCGTCCGAACTGGATCAATAACCATTCGGATTATCAGGGGCGTTATACCTATCAGCAACAACCAAGTATCGGGCACTGGAACTTGTGGCAATGGTTAAACAATCTGGTTCCCCTCTGCCCTGTGAATTATGACAAAGAACAATGGAAACAGGATCTGGCCGGCTGTCTGGAACATTATGAGCCAACATTCTTGGAACATTACAAACACGGTTTAAACCAGAAAATGGGTTTACCAGGTTTCCATAAAGACAGTTTTGACTGTGCGATGGCATTTTTACGAATCTTGCAAAGTGAGCAACTGGATTACACCCAGAGTTTTATCCGCCTGCAAAATAAAGACTATGACGCTATTAAAGATGATTGTCTGGATCGCCGTCAGTTTGAAGCTTTCCTGACACAATATGAAACTATTCGTGCACATCAGGATATTGAAGAACTGGATGCCGCCATGAAGCAAGCCAATCCGCATTACATTCTGCGCAATCACATGGCACAGAAAGCCATTGAATGGGCAGAGCGTGATGATTTTTCCGAAGTCGATCGTTTGTTTAAATTGCTCAGCCAGCCTTATCTGAAACAGCCAGATTTGGAGCAGCCTGAAGATTTAGCGCCATTGCCAAGTGATGTGCCTGAAGTGATGGTGAGTTGTTCGTCTTAATGTATTCACATCCAAAATAAAAACTGTGGATAATTTAAGCATTATCCACAGTTTTATGATGATTTATCCATAGCTTATGACCTTACACACTGTTGCTTCATCGACTGCATTAAAACTACCGGAAGTCACTGTTACTCAACCTTTTGGTGAGGGTTTTGATGTATTTAAAGTCATCGATAAAGTCTTTATATTAGCTTTTCATTTGCAAGGAAAAGCCGCGATTAATTTAAAAGTCGAGCCTGATCACGGCGCCATGCTTCGGGATATTTATCCTTATATTCATACGGGCTGGCATATGAATAAACAGCATTGGATTTCAGTTTACGAGGATGAAGATCTGGATGAATCTTTGATTAAAGATTTGGTGCTGAATTCTTATGAGTTAGTTGTGGCAAAATTAAAGAAAGTTGAAAGACAGAAAATTTCTCTATTAAGAACCAAAAATTAAATAACCTAATACTTCAAGAATAAAATTTCATTGCTCATGTGAGGATGCATGTCAAACATAAAAATGATAGGGATTGCTTTAACCATACTAGTCTTAATCTATCTATTTCCTCAATTCACCAAACCTACTTTAAGCAAGGAGGAACGCTTAGCGCAATTCTCCCCTCCAGGACTCATCACAGATTATTTTGACCGTACAGGGGTCGCTCTTGTTAAAAATGAATCGTATCATTTTCAAAAATTAAATAATCAAATTTATTACTTTTTCCCCATTCCACTTGCTCGATATGGCGTTCCCATTCTAGAAGCAGATGTAAACTCATTTAAAACATTGGCTCAACATTTCCATTGGAAAGATTCTTTTGATCAAGATCAAAATCGAAGAAAAAATATAGCCCTTGATAAGAACAATGTGTATTGTGGATTTCAAAAAATTCCCAATCTAAGCCCTTCTCGTTTAATTTATCTGGGAGGGGGCTATCTGACTGATCATCAAAATACTTATTTTTGTGATTGGAATTTTAGGGCAAGTTGAACCGTACCGGGTTTGTCGGAGACTTTTTATTTAAGTTAGGCCACCTGACCTAACGGGTTAATCTTATCATAGTACATTGCTTCAAACTCAAAAGGCGATACATAACCCAGTGCACTGTGTACAC
>NZ_VPAU01000019.1:0-54850 GCF_013419095.1 Acinetobacter sp. YH12105 | reverse complement strand
TTGAATTTGCTGCCAGATATCATCGGTGAGAAGAGTACGTGCCATTGAAAAAATATAGAAATCAAAAGAGCTTAAAGGAGGATTTTAAGTATTTAAAACCAATTTTTCAAATGAGGACACGCCCTAGAAAAAAAGAAAATTTTTATTTTTGCTAAAATCAGAATTAAGCTTTATCACAAATACATTTTTATATTTTTCACAAAAAACAAAAAAGCCTGCATCAGCAGTAATGCCAGTCAGTTAAGCAAAAAAAGTTAAAATGCTGTAAAAAGAGCGTATGTAAATACGCTCTTTTTTTATGAATTTATCTCAGAATCTAGATTTAACATTAAAACAAACCCTACCTTCACTTTCACAATTCAGTGAATTGATTGATTTAAACTGGATTGAAGATTGCTTAGACCAAACAGGTAAAGCATCAATTCGAAAAAGAAAACTGCCTGCTGAACATGTTGTTTGGCTGGTAATCGGACTTGCTCTATTTCGAAATCAGCCGATTTGGTATGTGGTTCAACAATTGCAACTTGTTTTCGGTACGGCAGAATACTGTGTACCGAGTGCATCCGTACAAGCAAGACAGCGCTTAGGCTTAGAACCCATGAGTGCTTTATTTTCGACATTAAGTCAGGCATGGTTTAAAGACTCACAACAACAATATAGCAGCTTTCACGGTCTATGCGTTTGTGCTGTAGATGGTGTGGTTTGGTCTATGCCTCATACAGAAGAAAACTTTAAGCACTTTGGTTCATCCAAAGGCAAAACAGCAGCTGCACCTTACCCACAAGTCAGAGCGACTTGTCTGGTGAATACCAATACCCATGAAATGATTGATGCCCAAATGGGCAGTATGGATCAAGGTGAATTAACCTTAGCCAGTCAATTAAAAGCACCAGTTCGCAGTATTACCCTATTTGATCGTGCTTACTTCTCTGCTGATTTTTTAGTGAGTTGGCAATCTCAGGCAGAAGAGAGTCATTGGTTGATGCGAGCAAAGGACAACCTACGTTATGAAGTGATTCATCATAATGCGGCCCATGACTTTCAGATCAAAATGCCTGTTTCAGCAAGAGCAAAAAAGATAAATCCGTCATTGGGTGACTATTGGGAAGCACGTTTAATTGAAGTTGAATATGCAGGGAAAATAAGACGTTACATTACATCATTAACAGATTCTAAAGTTTATCCATTCAAAGACCTTGCAATGCTTTATATCCAGCGTTGGGAAATAGAAATGTGTTATCGGGAAATTAAAAGTGATTTACAGGATGCAAGGATTTTAAGAAGCAGACAACCTGATTTGGTCTATCAAGAATTGTGGGGAGTATTTATTGCTTATAATATCTTAAGAAGACAGATGAGGTTTATCGCTGAACATGCAAAGGTGAGTCCTTTAAGGATCAGTTTCCATATTGCATCCATGAGTATTATCAATATCTTAAGGCACACACCTTTAGAATCAGCAGGAAACCTACCCAAACATTTAGCGCAATTATTTGAACAATCTAAAATATTTGTATTACCTGAAAAAAGGCAAAGGCAATGTCCGCGAGTAGTGAAAATTAAAGCACAAAAATATCCAAGAAAATGCCAGTCAATTTCTTAACTGACTGGCATTATGCATCAGCAGGCTTTTTATCGAAAACTTAACACAAAAAATTAACGCTTAAATTTCTTTTCGGCTTTCTTGAACTTCTGTACATAACGACGTTTACGCGCTGCAATACGCTCATCCATCACCGTCTTACGCCCTTCAAACGGATTTTCAGAGGTTTTAAACTCGATTTTAATCGGCGTACCTTCAAGCTTGTATACTTTACGGAACACGTTTTCAAGATAACGACGGTAATCCGCAGGGGTTTTATCGACCTTGTTACCATGGATCACGATGGTTGGTGGATTCTGTCCGCCCATATGCGCATAACGCATTTTAATACGACGACCCTGAACCATAGGCGGTTGGTGGGCATCTGTTGCATCATTTAAAATCTGGGTGATTTTTGCCGGTGATACTTTCAAACGAGATGAATCATAGGCACGGTGAATCGAAGGATAAAGCTCACCCACACCCGTTCCATGCAATGCAGAAATCAAATGCACTTTTGCCCATGGAATGAAATCGAAGCGACGCTCTACATCTAGCTTACATTGCTTGCGATCATATTCAGTCATGTTATCCCATTTGTTGACAGCAATGACCATGGCACGACCGGCTTCAAGCGCATAGCCAATCAGATGCAAATCTTGCTCAACGATACCATCACGTGCATCGACCACAACCACAATCACGTTGGCATCTTTCATCGCCTGTAAAGTTTTAACAATCGAGAATTTCTCAATCATTTCATCCACTTTACCTTTACGACGCACCCCTGCAGTATCAATCAGGGTATATTGACGGCCATCACGCTCGAATGGAATATAAATCGAGTCACGTGTTGTACCCGGCTGGTCAAATGCCACCACACGCTCTTCGCCGAGCAAACGGTTCACCAGCGTAGATTTACCCACGTTTGGACGACCAATAATCGCTAAACGCAGACCAGTGTTTTTATCATGCTCTTCCGGGTTTTCATCTTCCGGTACATCGGCAAGCACGTCTTCCAGCATTTGCTGAACACCACGACCATGGCTGGCAGCAACTTGTAGCGGCTCGCCCATGCCCAGTTTGTAGAATTCAACCAAGGCAGCTTCAGCATGTACGCCATCGACTTTATTGGCCGCCAGAAAGACCTTTTTACCTAAAGTACGCAGTTCACGCGCAATCTGCTCATCGGAAGCCAGCAGTCCGGCACGCGCGTCGACCACAAAAATGATAATATCGGCTTCATGAATGGCAGTTTTAGATTGCTCTGCCATATACGAGTCAATACCGCCTTCATTTTCACCAATACCACCGGTATCAACCACAATGAAAGATTTATTTTGATAGGTTGCATCGCCATATTTACGGTCGCGTGTCAGACCAGCAAAGTCTGCCACCAATGCGTCACGGCTCTTGGTAATCTGATTGAACAGAGTTGATTTTCCGACGTTCGGACGACCAATGAGCGCAATTACGGGTTTCATAGAGTAACCTTTATTCAATAATCAGGCAGTCAAAGTGGCCTGAACATCAGAAAGTATAGGAAGATATAAGGGGAAAAATACCCTAAATAAAAACACGGGGCATTGATTTTTCAATCACCCCGCGTTCACAAAAATACGGTTGCGGCTAGTTTAACATAAGGCTCGTTAAAATTAACGGTTCTGCCAAATGCTTAATGCGCCCTTGCGTGTAGAAACATAAAGCTGGTTGTCGATCACGCGTAAGTTACGCACTTCACCAGAGGTTTTCGAACGACCAGTAATTTGTCCGGTACGCGGATCAATCAGGTGCAACACACCATCCAGATCACCGACCACCAAATCCGTGCCTAACATCACTGGATTACTGAGCTGACGATTCAACAATTGATCATTTTCCCAAAGCGGTTGACCCGAGCTAATCTCAAAAGCTTTAATTTTGCCATCAGTTTGCGCCACGAATACGCCATTGCCGACAACTTCTGGACGCTGGATGCTGCTGACATCTTCACTCCAGATGACTTGCTGTGAAGCCAAGTCCAGTACAGTCACCTGACCTTGATAACTGGTCGTCACCACAAACTGGCCTGCAACGACCGGCTCACCGTCAATATCGACCAGACGCTGAATATCAGAACGGCCATCCGACACGGCGACACGACGCTGTAACTTTGGTACGCCACTTAAGGCATCCAGTGCATAAATATACGCATTTGAAGATGCAATCAGCACATTACGCGCATCTAATGGCACAGGAGCCGCCATACCACGCAGGCTGAATTGTACATTAGGCAGGTTATAAGTCCAAACTTGTGCACCGCTTGCCACTTCATGCGCATAGACCATACCGTCATTGCTCACACTAATCACACGACCTGCATGAATCAGTGAAGGCGCCAGTAAAGCACCCGTCAATTGTGCAGTCCATTTTTGCTCACCGGTTTGCTGATCGAGTGCAAACAGTTGGCCCTTCTGGCTACCCACAACAACCAGACCCTCGGCCGCTTCAACACCAGAACTTAGATTATCTTTGCTGACTTTTTTCTGCCAGAGACGCTGTTTGCCCTTAAATGCAGACACCTCACCTTTTGGATCAATCGCAAAAACCACACCATTGTCTGCATCCAGACGTAAACGCAATGGATCGGCAGCATCTGTCGCAGATACACTGGTGGAAAATACAGGAACCAGTGTTTTGGCTTGGGTCAGTTTTGGAAGTGGGTTCGGTTTTACTTCTGGAACTTTATTTGTTTTACCTGCACAGCCAGCCAGTGCAAGCGTTAAAACAGTCAAGGCACAGGTAATTTTGTATTTTCTATTCATGCAGCTTCTTCCGCTTGTGTTTCTATAATTGGGCGTTCGATTTCTGGATCATCGACCAACACGCCTACGCTTTCGAGCTTAATTTGTAAAATCTGACGTTCTTCTTTACGTTCAATCAAGGCATCCCATGCACTTTGATATACTTTTTTCGCATTTTCAATATCATTTTTGGCAACATAGATATCGCCACGTGCTTCATCGGCCGTTGCTTTAAACGCAGGTTCAGTCACTGCTTCTAAAGTTTTCAATGCAGCATCATATTTTTTCTGTGCCAGTTGCGCATAAGCCAGACGAAGTTTGACCACCTGAACCAGACCTTTATCGTCTAGTGTCGAGTTTTCAACTTTTTGTAGCGCTTTCTCAGCCGCAGCATAATCTTCTTTGTCATAGGCCAGTTTCGCCATGACCAGCTGAGTCTGAATGGCCTGAGCTGAATCTGGTGCTTCTTTGACAATTTTGTCCGCAGTTTCAGACAGCTTGGCAAAGGCATCGCCCTGCGTCGCCTGTGCATCATCCATCAACTGCTGAACCTTGGCAGTGTGCATTTGCGACTCTGCCAGGTTTTTCTTCTGCCAATATTCCCATCCAAAAAAGGCAATCAGCGCAATCAAAATCCCTGTAATGATCGAAGAACCATATTTCTTCGTAAAGGATTTTAAGCTTTCAAACTGTTCATCACCCACTGCGCTCATGAGACTACCCTTTTCCTGATGTTTTATCGATTATTTTAAAGAAATTTTAGCACTAAAAAATGCAACGAAGTCCGTAAATGGCACATTCGATTGCTCTGCGGTTGCCAGTTCTTTCACCGTAAAAGTCTGCGCTTCAAGTTCACGCTCACCTAAAATCGCAGCAAACAAAGCACCGGCCTGATCGGCCTTTTTCATTTGCGACTTCATTGAACCTTGAGAGCCCACTTTCAAACGCACCTGACTCCCCGCTGCTTCAAGCTGATCACGGATCTGTTCAGCAATGACCAAGGCTTGACCTTGAGAAGCCGGTTCAGCCACCAGGAATACTTCACAATCACGCGTTGGTGTATTGTCTTCAACCTGTTCAAGCAGAAGCAATAAACGTTCGATACCCATGGCAAAACCAACCGCAGGTACAGACTGATCAGGCTTGCCCTTCAATTGACCAACAAGACCGTCATAACGGCCACCGGCACACACGGTTCCTTGTGAACCTAAATGTGTTGTGGTCCATTCAAACACAGTTTTGTTGTAGTAGTCTAAGCCACGTACCAGTTTTTGGTTGATCACAAAACTCACGCCGGCATCAGTCAGGTACTGTTGTAACTGGGCAAAATGCGCCAGAGTTTCTTCACCCATAAAGTCATGCAGTTTCGGTGCATTTTCTAGGATGCTTTGGGTTTTGGCATCTTTAGAATCCAGAATACGCAGTGGATTTGTGGTCAGACGGCGCTGAGAATCTTCGTCCAGATCGGCTTTATGTGACTCTAAAAATTCAACCAAGGCTGCACGATAGGCTGCACGTTCATCCGATTCGCCTAAAGTATTTAATTCAAGTTGAACCTTGTCCGCTACGCCCATACGTTTCCACAGACGTGCAGTCATCAAAATCAGCTCTGCATCCATGTCCGGAGTCGCCACACCAAAGGTTTCTACACCAAACTGGTGGAACTGACGGTAACGGCCTTTCTGTGGTTTTTCATAACGGAACATTGGCCCGATATACCAGACGCGAGGAGTTGCACCACGAAGCAGATTATGCTCCAGCATGGCACGTACACAGCCTGCAGTTCCTTCAGGGCGTAGTGTCAGAGACTCAGGCGGATTACCTTTGTCCAGAAAGGTATACATTTCTTTTTCAACGATATCGGTGGCATCACCGATCGAACGTTTGAACAGATTGGTCTGTTCAACGATAGGCAAACGGATTTGTTGATAGCCATAAGCATCCATCAAACCCGACAGATGTTGTTCAAGACGTCTCCAAGCTGGGCTTTGCGTTGGGAGAATGTCATTAAAACCTTTGATTGCGACGATTGAACTCATGATCTACTCAGAAAAACTTGTACGAATAATTTCTTTAGATTTAGCTTCTTCAAGCTCGGTAACACGTTGACGAACCATATTTTCGATCTCATCAACCAGTTGATTGGTATCAATTAGATGGCTCTTTTCACCATTACGATACACCAGTGAACGTGGCGCTGCACCTACGACACCGATATCGGCTTCTTTAGCCTCGCCCGGCCCATTTACTTTACAGCCAATCACCGAGACATCCATCGGGGTACGGATATCTTCCAGACGCTCTTCCAGTTGTTGCATCACTGAAATCACATTAAATTCCTGACGTGAACAGCTTGGGCAGGCAATAAAATTAATGCCGTTAGAACGCAGACCCAGCGATTTTAGAATATCAAAACCGATTTTAATTTCTTCTTCAGGCTCGGCAGCAAGCGAAATACGCATGGTATCGCCAATGCCTTCCATCAGCAAACCACCCAGAGCGATTGCAGATTTAACCGAACCTGTACGGTAAATACCGGCTTCGGTTACACCCAAATGCAGCGGATTATCAATTTGCTGTGACAGCAAACGGTACGCATCCATGGTCAGGAACACATTGGATGCTTTAACTGAAATTTTAAATTCCTGAAAATCCAGACGGTCTAAAATGTCGATATGACGCATCGCAGATTCAAGCAATGCTGCGCCTGTCGGCTCGCCATATTTCTTTTGAATGTCTTTTTCGAGTGAACCGGCATTGACACCGATCCGCATTGAAATATCATTATGACGTGCTGCTGCCACCACTTCACGAATCTTTGCTTCTGAGCCGATATTGCCCGGGTTAATCCGCAAACAGTCTGCACCGAAGTCCGCAACTGCCAAAGCAATTTTATAGTCGAAGTGAATATCGGCCACCAAAGGCACATTCACCTGCTTACGAATTTCACCAAATGCTGCCGCCGCTTCCATCGTAGGCACAGAAACCCGCATGATGTCTGCACCGGCATCGACACAGCGCTGGATCTGTGCAACCGTGGCTGCCACATCACAGGTTTCAGTATTGGTCATAGACTGGATACTGATTGGTGCATCACCACCCACATAAACTGAACCGACACGAATTTTACGTGTTGGACGACGTTTAATTGGATTTACGATCATGGTTTTGCTCTACTCTTGATCTGTTAAGGTGACAAACGGAATTCTGCTTTTCCGTTTACGGTATAAGGTGACAATGAAATATTTTCATTATTCAGGCTGAGTGATACAGCTGCCGCATCATCAAGACGAATCTGGAATGGCGCTTCACCATTGAGTTGCAAACTCGATGCCTGACGGCCAGTCGCTAAAACGTTACCGGCTGAATCGACGATATGCACAGAGGTCGGACGGTTAAAATCGAGTTTTAGCTGGTCGCCAGACAGTGCGGCGCCTGCATCCAGATTCAGAATCTCGATATTGGAAGCACCGACTCCAGAAACTTCACTGCTATTTTGCGAATTACTGCTCGACCAGTTTTGAATCATGGCAAACAGTGCGCCCAAAATTAGCAGCAAGACCAGCGTAATAAAAATGCGCTTTAACCATTTACGGTTACGGTCACGCTTGGAACCTGGCAATTTCCCCATGATTTTAATGGGAGAATTATTCAGCGCATGATTGGGCAACAAACCCGTATCATTGGTATAAATTTCATCAAAACGCTGAATAATAGTCGACGCATCTACACCCAAAAGTTTGGCATAGATCCGGTAATAGCCTTTGATAAAAGTCGCCTCAGGCAAAGACTTATATTCATCCTGCTCCAGTGCAGTCAGGGTTTTGACCGGTATATTCAGCTCTTTGGCTACATCTTCCAGATCACGTTGCTGATTGAGACGAATCTGGCGCAAGTACTCGCCCGGACGTTGAATATTTCCTAACGCATTTGGAGCTACGCTCGAATGATTCGAAGGTGAATTAGGATTTACTTCCATACGGCCTCAGTACTGTACTGTAATTGCAAATAACGTTGGTATTCCTGGCTTTCAGGAAACAATGCACGTAACTGGTTCACCAATACCTGCATCCCCAACTGATCACCACTGGCACGCGCAGTGCGAATGCCAACCCAGAGCGCACGGGCACCCTGATTTTTCTGTCCCACACCACGCGCAAACTGTTGATACAGTTGTGTCGCTGCCGGGAACTGCTGGTTTAAATAAAAAATTTCTGACAACTCTAACATTGATATATATGAATCACGATTCGCCTGAAGCGCCTGTTTGAATGATTTTTCAGCATTCACCACATCGCCCATTTTCAGGTAAATACGTCCCATATTTTCCAGCGCACGGAAACGCTGATCATAACCTAAAGTTGCACCGGCAATGTTAAACTGCTCGATCGCATCATTATAGCGTTCTAGCTGATATAAATACGTGCCATAGTTGTTGCGTGCCTGTGCATTTTTCGGATCTGCCGAAATTGCACGCTTGAAATAAGCATCTGCTTTCTCAAGATTGAGCTGACTACCTTCCTGTTGCAATAGCACGCCCATCATCATATTCGCTTGCGAATCACGCGGAGTCGTTTCGAGTGCCTGATCCAGCGCACGTTTGGCTGCATCTAGGTCACCTGTTCTTAAATATTCTGCCGCCAATTGGGTACGGACTTTGGTGGCTTTTTCAGGATCTTTCTGACCTAAATCTGGCGTTTGACATGCAACCAAAGCTAAAGACACACATACTGTTGAAATCAAAGCAATTTTAGATGTTAGATTTCTCAACTGGCGACCTCTTATTATCCTTGTGAACGCATAATCTCATTTGACTGCGCAATTTTCTTTTTCCACTGTTCCGCACGACGGGTACGATCAGCCACTTGACCTACAAGCTGTCCACACGCCGCATCAATATCATCACCGCGTGTCTGACGAATCGTACACACAAAACCGGCATCAGACAAAGTTTTTTGGAAAGAAATAATGCGGTTACGGCTTGAACGCCCATAAGGCGCGTGCGGGAAAGGGTTGAATGGAATCAAATTAATCTTGCTCGGCAAGTTCTTCAGCAGCTTAATCATTTGCTGTGCATGTTCAGGATGATCATTCACACCATCCAGCATCACATATTCAATGGTGACGTGTTTACGTGAACTTTCATTACCATCTTTGGCAATATAACGCTGACACGCCGCAATCAGTTGTTCTAACGGATATTTCTTGTTGATTGGCACCAGTTCATTACGCAGTTCGTCATTTGGTGCGTGCAATGAAATTGCCAGTGCCACATCAATGTCTTTGACCATTTGATCGATTTTCGGCACCACACCTGATGTCGATAAGGTCACACGACGTTTCGACATGCCATAAGCAAAGTCGTCCAGCATAATGCGCATGGAATTAAGTACGGCATCGTAGTTAAGCAGTGGTTCGCCCATGCCCATCATGACCACATTCGTGACTGAACGTTCACGATCTGCCACAGGCACATCTTCCATATAGGAATAGTTCGCCACCCACAACTGACCAATGATTTCTGACTGATCTAAATCGCGCTGAAAACCCTGTTTACCGGTTGAACAGAATGAACAGTCTAGTGCGCAGCCCACTTGAGACGAAATACACAAGGTACGACGTAGGCCACTACGATGTTCTGCTGGAATCAATACAGTTTCGACAAGAGAGCCGTCACCATCACCGACACGGAAGACCCATTTACGGGTACCGTCTTTAGAATAATTTTTATGCACCACTTCGGGCGCTTTAATTTCACAAATACGTTCCAGTTTTTCACGCAGTTTGCCCGAGATATTGGTCATCTCGGCAAAATCGGTCACGAAAAATTGGTGAATCCATTTCATTACCTGCCCGGCACGAAACTTCTTCTCCCCCATATCCTCAAAGAATTTCTCCATTTGCGGACGAGACATGCCGAGTAGGTTCACTTTTTCCACAGCATTCTGCTGTGTGGGAGTGGACGGAGATGGTTGCTGTGCAGCTGAAACTGCAGATACAGCGACGACTTCAGTACTCATGTGTATTACCTAAACCATGTCTAAAGATCAAAGGAGAAGCTCAATATGTGAGCAAAGAATTATTCAAAGAATAAAAAAACCAGATAAGTATAATAACACTTATCTGGTTTGAATACTGCGAATTAACGAGTACGTGGAGCAATCTCAGTTTGAGCGAAGAAGTAGTTAACTTCACGGTCAGCTGATGCTACAGAGTCAGAACCGTGAGCAGCATTTTCGTCGATGCTTACAGCGAAATCTGCACGGATTGTACCAGGAGCAGCTTCTTTAGGATTCGTCGCGCCAAGGATGTCACGGTGAGCAAGAACAGCGTTTTCACCTTCAAGAACTGAAACAACCACTGGACCAGAAGTCATGAAAGCAACAAGATCAGCAAAGAAACCACGTTCTTTGTGCTCAGCGTAGAAGCCTTCAGCTTCAGCTTGAGTCAAGTGTTTCATTTTAGTTGCAACAATTTGAAGACCAGCTTTCTCGAAACGAGCAAAGATGTCGCCGATGTGGTTTTTAGCAACTGCGTCTGGTTTTACGATAGATAAAGTACGTTCGATAGCCATGATAGGCTCCTTAAGTCAATTGTTGACATGAAAATTTGGCGCATTATACCGAGATAATGCGCACTTTTCTGCTTTTACACTGTAAAAATATGCTTTTTTCAATCGGGCACTTAACGCGCTTCGTCAATCCATGCCATTTGAATCGCTTCCAGCAGGCCTTCTGTGGATTTAGTCGGGTCATCTGCAAACTCAGGCAAGGCACATACCCAGGCGTGTAAATCAGTAAAACGAATCCACTGCGGGTCCACATCTGGATGCGCTTCGTAGAGTTCAATCGCGATATCGAGGGTATCAGTCCAACGTAAACCCATCTCTATTTCTCACCATATTTGCTTTAATGCTGTACTTTAGCAAATTTATAAAAATCTGCGAGCTTTCGCCCCAGTTTTCACTTATTTTTTACAACATAATATTGAGATAAGGTGCGCTCAGCACAATGACCACGGCCATCATGCCTCCGATCATTGCCCCAACCGCGACATCACTTGGATAATGCAATCCCAGAATCATGCGCGATAAAGCCACCAGCAGCGTAAAAGGGAGCATCAACAGCAATAATAGCGGTGCAACATAACCCAAGACCGTGGTTGCCATTACCGCATGCAAGGTATGTCCAGACGGAAAACTAAAATGATCCAGCGGCCGCTCACCCAGTCGAATCACCTGATGCACCTGATAAGGTCTTGGACGTACAGTTTTTGTTTTGAGAATTTTATAAATCAGCGTGCCGAACGTTCCGCCCAAAATGATATAGAGCATCTGTAGCCCATATTCCAAGCCACGAAATCCCCATGCGGCAAAACACATCACATACCAAAACACGCCATCCCCCAAACGGCTAATGATTTTAAAAAAAGCAGCGACTCGATTTGAGTGGGAGAGATGATTGAGGTAGACACAGCCTTTTAAATCTATTTCTAAAAATTTGAGTTTGGCATTGTGGATTTTCATCATGTTGCTCCCGCTCTTGTTTTAATTAGGTCATTTATTTTGCCTTGTGATTGAATACAGAACCTGTTCAAACTGCTCTACAGGATGTTGCCATCCGACCTTCTGTGCACAGTGTGAAGCATACACACCCATTCTTCTAAGTGTGTGATAATCTGGTAACTTTAAGATATTGGCTGTTAAATCTTCTTGTAGACCCAGTGAGCTGAGCCAGCCTGTTCGGTCGTGTTGTACATGTAGATGTGCACAAGCATAATCATAAGCAATAACCGGTAGTCCACTGGCCATCGCCTCCAATACCACATTGCCAAAGGTTTCAACCTGACTCGCAAAGCAAAACACATCGGCACTGGCATAAGCTTCAGCAAGCTGTTGACCACGCAAACTCCCGGTAAACACAATCGAAGCATCATGATTCAACTGCTCTAAGCGCTGTCGGTCTGGACCATCTCCGACCACCACCAGACGCACATCCTGACAATACATATGACGCAATGTGAAATATGCCTGAATCACCACTGGTATTTCTTTTTCAGGCGATAAACGCCCGACATACAACATGACACGGGTCTCTTTGGAAGCTCCCCAGTTCTGGCGTAGGGAATCAGAACGCCATTTAGGTGAAAAGGCTTGTGTATCTACCCCTCGCCCCACCACAACCAGTGGACACGTCACTCCAAATTTGTGGAGTGCTTCGGCAGTTTCACGACTCGGCACACAGGTAATTGCGGTATGGTTATGAAACCATTTGAGATAATGCTGAATAGGTTTAACCAAGAATGCCAAATCAAAAAAACGGCTAAATTCCTGAAATGGAGAGTGAAAGCCGCTTGATACAGGAATTTCAAGGAATCTTGCAGTTTGCTGCGCGGCAAGCCCTAATGGGCCTTCTGTGACGATATGCACTACATCGGGTGCAAAGACTTCTACCGCATGGCGAACTTTTAGAAACTGCGGCCAACCGAACTGTAAGCCTGAATATTTGGGAATACGCTGTGCTTTAACCAAACATTCCCGATAGGGTTGAAATTCAGCACAGATGCCTTTTTGCTCGGGTCGAATCAATAAAATTTTATGCCCCTGTTTTTTCAGCCCTTTGCAGAGTTGTAACAGTGAATGGGCTACCCCATTAATTTCAGGTGGCCATGTTTCGGTCACTATGGCAATTTTTAAGCGGGGGCGTACCAAATCTGCAAGCGCAGATGATTTTTGAGGACTTTTCAGACGTTGCTGTTTTAAGTCAAATTGAAAGCCATCAAGGAGTGCTTGTTGTTTTGTTAAGGCTTGGCTGTAGGGCTGATTCATGTCGCACCTATCTTACTTATTTATGTTTTAAGCAAAGCATAGGTGTTCTGTGTGACTGTTTGATGAAGTAGCAAAAACTTAATAATGGGTGCTATGCAACCCAAAATAAGCCTTCTGAATTGAATATCATTTTGGCTGTAGAAGCTTTTTGATCTTTAATAGTTAGAATTAATCCTTTGTAGTAATTAGGGTCATTACAATCAATAAATACATCACGCTTAAAAATATCTTTTATCTCAAAAACTAAATTGCTCTCAATAAAATCATTAATATTTATTAGATTATTTTCTGTACTAATCTCAAATCCTAAGCATTTAACTTTCATGCATTTTCCAATAAAAACCCCATAATAACGAGGTCTTTATAGCATAAAATTCAACCAAAAGGAGTATTAATTCTTTTACTTATCAACGATTTTGTCTACTTGAATCCAAGGTACGAAAAAAATAAAGCACTGCTTTATTCTTCTTGAGGCACGTAACACCAAAAATAAAAAACCCACTCAAAATGAGTGGGTCTTCGCATTCAAATCAATTGATTCGAGAAATTAGTTTTTCTCTTTATCAACAATTTTATTTGCTTGAATCCAAGGCATCATCGCGCGAAGTTTGTTACCCGTTACTTCGATACCGTGAGCAGCGTTTTGACGACGACGAGCAGTCATAGATGGGTAGTTCAACGCACCTTCTTGAATGAACATCTTCGCGTATTCACCAGACTGAATACGTTTAAGTGCATTACGCATCGCTTCACGAGACTGCTCGTTAATTACTTCAGTACCCGTTACATATTCGCCATATTCAGCATTGTTCGATACAGAGTAGTTCATGTCCGCGATACCGCCTTCGAACATCAAGTCAACGATCAATTTAAGTTCATGTAGACATTCGAAGTACGCCATTTCAGGCGCATAACCAGCTTCAACCAAAGTTTCGAAGCCCATTTTAACCAGCTCAACTGCACCACCACAAAGAACTGCTTGCTCACCGAAAAGGTCAGTTTCAGTCTCTTCACGGAATGAAGTTTCGATAATACCAGTACGGCCGCCACCTACGCCTGAAGCATAAGAAAGTGCAACGTTACGCGCGTTACCAGATGCATCCTGGTGAATTGCGATTAAGTCAGGAACACCTGAACCACGCTGGTATTCAGAACGTACTGTGTGACCAGGTGCTTTAGGCGCAACCATGATTACGTCAAGGTCAGCACGTGGAACAACTTGGTTGTAAAGAATCGAGAAACCGTGAGCAAACGCTAAAGTAGCACCTTGCTTGATGTTTGGCTCAATCTCGTCACGATAAAGTTGAGATTGGAATTCGTCTGGCGTCAAGATCATGACTACATCCGCTTGCGCTACAGCAGCAGCAACTTCAGCAACTTTAAGACCTGAATTTTCAGCTTTTTTCCAAGAAGTAGAGTTCGCACGTAAACCTACAGTGACATCAACGCCAGAATCTTTCAGGTTAAGCGCATGCGCGTGACCTTGTGAACCGTAACCAATGATCGCTACTTTCTTAGATTGGATGATAGATAAGTCAGTGTCTTTATCGTAAAAAATTTGCATTGCTGTCTCCGCTTAATGCTTGTTTGTCCGTTAAATCAGGCAATGACCCTTGTATTTACATTGCCTGATACCCCCTTCTTATTAGGATGAGGAAATATTTAAATTAGATGGTTAAAACTTTTTCGCCGCGCGCAATACCTGAAACGCCTGAACGCACCACTTCTAAAATGGTGTGTTCTGCAAGTGCATCAATAAATGCATCAACTTTTTCAGTCGTACCTGCAATTTGAATGGTATAGGTTGTCGGCGTTACATCGACAATCTGACCACGGAAAATATCTGCGGTACGCTTAATTTCGTCGCGAGATGAACCCAGTGCTTTGACTTTGATCAGCATCAGTTCACGCTCAATGTGAGCACCTTCAGACAGGTCAACCACTTTCACCACTTCAACCAGTTTGTTCAATTGCTTGGTGATTTGCTCAATCTTGTGATCATCGCCATAAGTGGTCAAAGTCAAACGAGAAAGTGTTGGATCTTCAGTTGGCGCAACGTTTAATGTTTCGATGTTGTAGCCACGCTGTGAGAATAAGCCCACTAAACGGGAAAGCGCACCTGCTTCGTTTTCAACAAGTACAGAGATGATATGTCTCATGCTGTGCGCTCCCCTTTTGCTAACCACATATCTTGCATCGATTGACCTGCAATCAACATCGGATAAACATGCTCAGTACGATCAACCATGACGTTAATAAATACGCACTTGTCGTTAATCGCCATCGCTTCTGCAAGTTTCGACTCAAGCTCATCGGCATGATCAATCTGAATACCGACGTGACCATACGCTTCCATCAACTTGGCAAAGTCAGGCAGTGACTCTACATAAGAGCTAGAATGACGACCTTCGTAATTCATGTCCTGCCATTGTTTCACCATACCTAAAGCACGGTTATTCAGGCACAAGATTTTTACGTTCAAGCCATATTGCTTACAGGTCGACAGTTCCTGGATACACATCTGAATCGATGCTTCACCGGTGATACACACCACTTGCTGTTCCGGGTATGCAAGCTTCGCAGCCATTGCATACGGCAAGCCCACACCCATGGTACCTAGACCACCTGAGTTGATCCATTGACGTGGACGTTTGTATTTGTAATACATCGCACCAAACATCTGATGCTGACCGACGTCAGAAGTAATGATTGCTTCGCCATTGGTCACTTTGTCCAATGCCTGAACCACTTGTTGTGGCTTCATTACGCCATCAACACCTGCTTCAAAACGACCGCCATGAACCTTGCGCCATTCATTGATCTGCTTCCACCATGCCGCAATCGCTTCAGGATTTGGCTTAGAAACATTAAGCTGTTTCAACTGGTTCAGCATCTCATTCAATACAGGCTCTACAGCACCGACAATTGGAATGTGCGCCATAATAGTTTTTGAAATCGTCGCTGGGTCGATATCAATATGAATCACTTTGGCATTCGGACAGAATTTCGCAGGGTTATTAGTAACACGGTCATCGAAACGCGCACCCACACACAGAATTACATCTGCATTGTGCATGGTCATATTGGCTTCGTAAGTACCGTGCATACCCAACATACCGATGAACTGTTCATCATCGCCCGGGAATGCGCCTAGACCCATCAAGGTATTGGTCACTGGATAACCCAATAAATGCGCCAATTCTGTCAATTGTGCTGAAGCATTGCCTTGAACTACACCACCGCCTGAGTAAATCACTGGACGTTTAGCGTTGATTAATTCTTCAATTGCTTTACGAATTTGACCTGAATGACCACGGAATGGTGGCTGATACGAACGCATCTTCACTTTTTCTGGGTATTCGTAAGCAAATTTTTCTGCAGGATTGGTCGCATCCTTTGGAATATCGATCACTACAGGGCCTGGACGACCTGAAGACGCGATATAGAAGGCTTTTTTAATGATTGCAGGAATTTCGCTGGCATGACGCACCTGGAAACTATGCTTCACGATTGGACGTGAAATGCCGACCATATCGGTTTCCTGGAATGCATCTTCACCAATCAGATGACTCGCAACCTGACCTGACAAAATCACCATCGGGATTGAGTCCATATAGGCCGTTGCAATTGGCGTTACCGTATTGGTTGCACCCGGACCTGAGGTCACCAGTACCACACCGGTCTTACCTGTGACGCGTGAGTAAGCATCCGCCATGTGACCGGCAGCTTGTTCGTGACGTACGAGGTAATGATTGATTTTGTCTTGTTGAAATAGCGCATCATAAATATGAAGAACTGCGCCGCCTGGGTATCCAAAAACATGTTCAACGCCTTCGTCCGCTAATGCGCGAACAAGCATTTCACCACCAGATAGAAGTTCCAACGTGATTCACCCTAATATTATTCACTGCACAAATGGGAGGCATTTGCAGTGTTTCATTTGTTAACTGTCTGCACTGTTATAGCACACAAATTTCATAGTTTTCAAAGCAATAGGAAAAAAAATCTGATCTCTTGGCTGTTCGAGCAATACGGGATCTAAAACATGTTGGGATAAACATATTTTGCTTAGCTTTGTTCAATTTCTCGGCTAGAAAAATCGCCCACTGCATGAAATGACACTTAGTCGAAGGGTGATCGATTAAGGCATATAAAACTATTGCAGCATTCTTGTGTTTTCAGGCTTTAAAGTCAAGTTTAAAAAACAGGCAATATGCGCTTTAAAATACCTGATTTGCTGTTTTTAACAGCAATCTAGAGCAAGGACAGTAATAAAGAATTAATCTAATAATATTTAATCCAATAAAATTCATAAACTTATATATTTAATTTTATAAATTTTTAGTATGTCTTATATAAAAAAAATGAATGAATTTTTAATAAATCCAGTGAAGTTGTTTATCAATAAATTTTGTGTCTGAAAATTTGCTCACCACCTCTACAAACGAGATGCAGAAGCTGTTCGACCCTTGATCATGAATAGAGCGGATAAAAATTCATTATTTTTACTGTGAAAATCACTACAATGTTTTGTAGTATTTTATGGCTAGAACACAGAGGCTCAAAAACAATGAAAATATCTTTTTTAACTGCCTTAAGTCTGAGTTGTGCAATTTCTCTGGGCATCTGTAGCAGCAGTGCTTCAGCAATCCAGTATTATAAATGGGTCGATGCCAAGGGCACCACACACTATACGAAAACACCGCCCCCGAAAACAGCGAAAAAAGCCACAACTGTCGATACCTATGGCTGGAAAAACTCGGCACCGACACCGCCTAGAACGAGTGAAACTGAAGTGCAAACAGAAAATAGCGCTCAAGAACAACTGCAACAGCCTCAAATTCCTGCGAATCAGGATCAGCAGCAACGTGAAGCCAACGAAGCCTTAGAACAATCGAAAAATCGCGCAGTGGCTTTATAAGACACTTCCATATAGAACAGCATGTTTTTTCTTCGGGAAATGCCGGCGCAAAATTCACTTTTAGGTGTATTTTGCGCTATGCTGTGCAACAGACTTTTTTCACCGTAATTCACTGATACGTTTATGACTACTCACATTGATTCCGAATATCAAGCCAGTGCGATCGAGCCTCAAGTCCAACAGGATTGGGAATCTCGCAAAGCCTTTAAAGTTGCCGACAAAGTAGAAGGTCCACGTCGTTATATTCTCTCGATGTTCCCTTACCCAAGTGGCAAGCTGCATATGGGTCATGTGCGTAACTATACGATTGGTGACGTGATCAGCCGTTTCCACCGTTTAAAAGGTGAAACCGTTCTGCAACCGATGGGTTGGGATGCTTTTGGTTTACCTGCTGAAAACGCAGCGATTGCACACCAGGTTGCGCCAGCAAAATGGACTTTCGAAAATATCGCCTATATGCGCGACCAGTTGAAAAAACTCGGTCTTGCAGTAGATTGGGATCGTGAATTTGCGACCTGTACCCCTGAATACTATCGTTGGGAACAATGGTTATTTGTTCAGCTTTATAAAAAAGGCCTGATCTACCGTAAACTTTCTACAGTGAACTGGGATCCGGTCGATCAGACTGTGCTTGCCAACGAACAGGTTGAAAATGGTCGCGGTTGGCGTTCAGGTGCATTGGTAGAAAAACGTGATATCCCAATGTACTACTTCCGCATTACCGATTATGCGCAAGAATTACTTGACGATTTAGACACGCTTAAAGATGGCTGGCCACAACAGGTCTTGACCATGCAGCGTAACTGGATTGGTCGCTCACAAGGGATGGATATTAGTTTCCCTTCAGCAAATCCAGAAATCTATGCAGACGGTTTAACGGTATTTACTACCCGTGCCGATACCTTGATGGGCGTGACCTATGTTGCAGTTGCAGCTGAACATCCAATGGCACTGAAAGCGGCTGAAACAAACCCAGAATTGGCTGCATTCATTGAAGAATGCCGTATGGGTTCTGTGGCAGAAGCGGATCTTGCGACTGCCGAGAAGAAAGGCATGGCAACCGGTCTTTCTGTGAAGCATCCTGTGACTGGTGAAGAAGTTCCGGTCTGGATCGCCAACTATGTGTTGATGTCTTACGGTTCAGGTGCGGTGATGGCGGTGCCTTCACACGATGAGCGTGACTTCGAATTTGCCAATAAATATGGCTTAAGCATCAAACAAGTCATTGATGCCAAAGGCGCTGACGATAGCGACTTTTCTGCAACAGAATGGCAAGAATGGTACGGTTCGAAAGAAGGCAAACTGGTGAATTCAGGCGAGTTTGACGGTCTAGATTTTCAGGGTGCATATGATGCATTCCTAGCCAAACTAGAACCAACAGGTCTGGCAAGCTCTAAAGTTCAATTCCGTTTACGTGACTGGGGTGTTTCCCGTCAGCGTTATTGGGGTTGCCCAATTCCAATGATCAACTGTGAAAAATGTGGTCAGGTTCCTGTACCTGAAGAGCAACTTCCAGTGGTCTTACCGACTGATGTCGTACCTGATGGCTCGGGTAATCCATTGAACAAGATGCCTGAGTTTTATCAAACCACTTGCCCAAGCTGTGGTGGTGATGCGCGTCGTGAAACAGACACGCTGGATACCTTTGTAGAGTCATCTTGGTACTATGCACGTTATGCATCTCCTGATTTTACTAATGGTTTAGTTAAACCTGAAGCTGCTCAAACATGGCTTCCAGTAAATCAATACATCGGTGGTGTTGAACACGCGATTCTGCACTTACTTTATGCACGCTTCTTCCACAAATTGATGCGTGATGAAGGTGTAGTACAAGGTAATGAACCATTTACCAACCTGTTAACTCAAGGTATGGTTTTGGCAGATACTTATTACCGTGAAGCTGAATCAGGCAAGAAAACCTGGTTTAACCCTGCAGATATCGACCTCGAACGTGATGAAAAAGGGCGTATTCTGTCTGCGAAATACCAAGGTGATGGTCAGGACGTAATTGTTGGTGGTCAGGAAAAAATGTCGAAATCGAAAAATAACGGTATCGACCCGCAATCCATTATCGACCAATACGGTGCAGATACCGCACGTGTATTTATGATGTTTGCAGCACCACCGGATCAATCGCTTGAATGGTCGGATGCCGGTGTTGAAGGTGCTAACCGTTTCTTGAAACGTGTATGGCGTTTGGCAACAGGCTTCCTTGAAAAAGGTAACGGTGCATCAAACATCGACAAAGCGGCACTGTCTACGGCTGCACAAGACCTACGCCGTAAAACCCATGAAACCATCCAGAAAGTCGGTGATGACATCGAACGTCGTCATGCATTTAACACTGCAATTGCTGCATTGATGGAACTTCTAAACGCGAACAACAAGTTTGAAGCCCAAGATGACAATGACGTTGCTGTTGCACGTGAGTCGATTACAACGCTATTAACTTTACTTGCACCATTTGCACCGCATTTAAGCCAGACTTTATTGGCTGAATTTGGGATTGAATTGAATTCAACTTTATTCCCTGCAGTAGATGAATCTGCGCTGACACGTAATACGCAAACCATCGTGGTTCAAGTCAACGGTAAACTTCGTGGCAAGCTTGAAGTATCTGTAGATGCTTCTAAAGATGACATCTTGGCTCAAGCCAAAGCATTGCCTGAAGTTCAGCAATTCTTGACTGGTCCAACCAAGAAAGAAATTGTTGTTCCAAATAAGTTGGTGAACTTGGTGGTTTAAATCCTGAGGAATTGTTTAAGCACTGCTTTAAACAATTCTGCAAGGGGATGAGGGCGAATAATTCACCTCTCCCTAACCCTCACTTGCGTTCAGTTTTAAAAGCGCTGCTTTAAAACCTCACTCAGGAGAAGGACTTTAAGAAATAATCCCTCCAAACTTCCCTTTGCCAAAGGGAGGCTTAAAAAACACAAAGCCCGTTGCCAGCCAACGGGCTTTGACTTTACAATCCAGTTCAGGATTTCAAATATTCCCCTTCGGGAAGCATAGAGGGCAACACATGCATTTGGGCAAACGTTTAGCAGCAATTGTTTTAACTTGTGGTCTGAGTGCAGGCTTAGTCGGCTGTGGTTTTCATCTGAAAGGAACCAATCCGAGCTCCGCACCTGTTGCTTACTCTGTCATGAGCCTGTCTTTACCGCCCAATACTGAAGAACTGCAAGAAAAACTGGCAGTTTACCTCGGTGCTGCAGGCGTACAGCTAAGTAATGCACCTAATGCTTATGTATTGCGTGTTCTCGATTACACGCCGCGCCGCTTAGAATTAAACGGCAAGCTGGTAGAAACCTTGCTGCGTTTAAATGTAACCTTCCGCATTGAAGATGCGCAAGGTAATCCGGTGACCGAACCACGCACTGTGGTGGCAACGCGTACTTATCAATATGACATTGAAACAGTCAACACTGATGACCAGGAACAAAAGTTTTTGAATCAGGTGATTATTGATGATGTGGCACAGCAGATCGCGCGTCAGATTTCATCGAACCGCCTCCCCTTGGCCAAACAAAATACCCCAGCGCAACCTGCTCAATAAGAACGCCTTATGAAACTTGACTATCTGCAAGCCCTAAAACGTGTCGATGAAGCTCGCGGTGCCTGGGTCTTGCATGGTCAAGAGCCTTTGCTAGAACAAAACCTGATCGATGCCTTTCGCGCACATTGGCAAGCCAAAGATATCGAACGTCAACGTTATGATGTCAGTTCAGTTTCTGAGTGGAAAAATGTCTTTAATGCATTGAACAGTTTGTCATTGTTCTCAACCCAACTGGCAGTTGAAGTGCATGGCAATATCAAACCAGATGCCAGTAGCCTCAAACTGCTGAAAAGCTATTTACAACAAGACAGTGATAATCTGCTATTGGTCGTTATGCCCAAGCAAGATGCGAGCAGCCTCAAATCCAGCTTCTTCCAGACGGTTGAGGCCAATGGTGTCTGCGTTGCGCTTACTGCAAATTATCCACGCGATCGTCAGCAAATTTTGGCAGTTGAAGCAGAGAAACTGGGGATTAAACTGGCCCATGATGCCTGGCAATGGCTGGAACAGCATCATGAGCACAACTTGCTGGCAGCCAAAAACAGCCTGATGCGGGTCAGTGACACCTTTACGGAAGTTGATGTGATTCAGATTGATCATTTATATGCCTGCTTACAGGATCAATCACGCTATAGCACCTATGATTTAAGTGATGCCCTGCTGCAAGGCAATCTCTCGCAATCGATCAAGATTTTCCAGTATCTGGTCGCTTCAGGTGAACCGATGAGCCTGATCTTATGGAGCCTGAGCAAGGAAATGCGTCTGTTGATGCAACTGTTTGAACAGCCGCAAAATGCCTTGCAAATTGGAATCTGGAAAACCAAAGTCGGGCTATATCAGCAAGCTTTACGCCGTCTCAGCCCACAACGCTTTTTGAGCTGGCCCCAGCTGTTAATCCGTATTGATGCAGCCATTAAAGGGATGTCCAAAGAGAACCCTGAACATCTCATCTTACAGGCCATTGCTGAAATGTGCGGTCAACGCTTATTTTTAGCGCCGAGTGCTTAACCAAAGAAACGTGCAAACCAGCCCTTGCCTTTTTTGCTTTCCTGAGCACGTAAATAACTCAACATATTATCGCGCACTGCATCGACATAGTCCTGATCATCATGTTGAATATGATTGATCAGCCATTTGGACAATAAACGATATAAATCATTTTCAATCGATTCTCCCTTTTCGAACTTGAGACGATAATCATTGAGTCGTTTCACAAATAATTCATGTATACCGCGATGCGAAGCTAAGTATTGATAACTGACCTGTTCCAGCAGGTTTTCTTCAAAGCTGAAATGTGACTGGGTATAATCGATTAAATCCTCCAAGACCTCTTTGATTCGATCGCGATCTCCTGTGCTTTTTACCTGCTCCAAAGCATTTATATAATCTAAAATTTGACGGTGCTGATTATCGATTACGTCGATTCCAATATTATAGCTTTCATTCCATTCCATCGTTAAACCCTCATCAATGTTGCGAGCAAAGTTGTATTATTTTTTGCACAATACATGTGCGTTTTCTTGTTAAGCGGTAAAACCATAATTTTATTATGGAATTAAATCTTACAAGCTTTATTTATTTAAATCCATATATAAAACATGGGTTTTTAAATTTTTTTTCTACTTAATTTTCAACTGGTTTTTACTATTGGGACTAAAGGGAGGAAAATTAAGCCAGAAACAGCCTTAGAACAAATATCACACAACAAATCTAGTATGTTTGGTCTTATGTCTTTATTGATTCACACTCGATTTTATTTGTGCAGCGCTTTGATTGAAAAAATACTGTTGGGGACAGTAATATTTTATTTAAGAGTCAGCTGATGATCTTTTAAATAGGATCGATGTTATCTAGAGAGGGTCAAAATCCTGTCAGCAATGTCAGAACAAGCAATTCATGGAGCATTTTAAAATGGTCTGTATGGGCGATATTTTCAGAAATCAGCCAATAGAAAATAATTCTCATTATAATTCAAAAAATTCACGATTTATCCCAATTTCGCTTTTATAATCAATCCCTATCTTTGATCCGAATTCGTACTCAATATGCCAAAAATAAAACCGACGAAACTGATTATGGCCGCCGTGATTGCCATTGTGTTAATCGCTGCGGGGTGGTATTTCCTCAAACCTAAAGAACAGCCGCCACAGTATATTACTGCTGAAGTAACACAGGGTGATATTGAAAGTTCTGTACTGGCGACCGGTATTTTAGAAGCCACCAAAATGGTCAGCGTAGGTGCCCAGGTTTCTGGCCAGGTGAGACAAATGTATGTGGAACTCGGTGATCAGGTTAAACAGGGTCAGCTGATTGCACGAATTGATTCTGTTCGTCAGGAAAATGATTTAAAAACTGCTGAAGCCAGCATTAAAAACCAGATGGCACAGCTTGCAGTGAGACAGGCGAATCTGGCCAAAGTTGAAGCTGAATACAATCGTCAGAAATCCATGTATGCACAGGATGCAACTTCCCGTTCAGAGCTGGAATCTGCATTTGCCAGTTATAAAACGGCTCAGGCCGATATCACGGCAATCAATGCACAAATCGAACAGTCGCGCCTGACCTTGGCAACTGCCAAAGAAGACTTGGGTTATACCCAGATTGTGGCACCGATGGATGGCACGATTGTGGCGATTGTGACCGAAGAAGGTCAAACCGTGAATGCCAATCAAAGTGCACCGACCATTGTGAAACTGGCCAAGCTCGACACCATGACCATCAAAGCTGAAATTTCTGAAGCAGATGTGATGAAAGTGGAAGAAGGTCAAACCGTTTATTTCACCACGCTGGGCAATAACGAGAAAAAGATTTACGCCAAACTGCGTCAGGTTGAACCTGCACCCAATTCGATTAATACCGATTCAAATACATCTGGTTCATCGTCAAGTTCTGCGGTGTATTACAACGCTTTATTTGATGTGCCAAATGAAGACGGCAAACTGCGTATTGATATGACGGCGCAGGTTTATATCGTGCTGGATGAAGCTAAAAATGTGCTGACCATTCCAGCCGCTGCGATTCAGAGCTCAAATCGTCCGGCACGTGCCAATCGGGGTGAAGGTTCTCGCGGAGAAGGCTCCCGTAGCGAAGCTAATCCAGCAGCACGTCCTGAAACTGAATCAACTCAAGGCAATCGTCCTGCCGCTGAACGCCCTGCCCGCCTAAATCTGTCTGACGCTGAAATTGCGCTGATTGAACAAGGAAAAGCGCAACGTGCCATGGTGCGTATCTTGCAAGCCGATGGTACTGCAAAACCAACCCCTGTGCTGATCGGTTTGAATAACCGTGCCACTGCACAAGTGCTGAAAGGTTTAAAACGTGGTGATCAGGTGGTGATTGCCGATGGTTCTGATACTTCCAATGATGCAGCAAAACGCGGTGGTAATAGCCGTGGCCCAATGAGAATGTAAGCATGAATTCACAACAGCAGCCTCTGCTCGAGGTAAAAAATCTGGTACGTGAATTCCCTGCGGGTGAAGGTACAGTCCAGATTTTAAAAGGGGTGAACCTGGAGATTTATCCGGGTGAACTGGTGGCGATTGTCGGCCAGTCCGGTTCGGGCAAATCAACCCTGATGAATATTCTGGGTTGTCTGGACAAACCGACCACGGGTAGCTACAAGGTCAAAGGCCGTGAAACCCGGGAACTGGAAGCAGATGAACTGGCACAGTTACGTCGTGAATATTTCGGCTTTATTTTTCAGCGTTATCATCTGCTCGGCGATTTAAACGCAGCAGGCAATGTCGAAGTCCCTGCCATTTATGCGGGTGCAGATTCATCGGAACGGCATGCGCGTGCGGTCAAGATTCTGACCGATCTGGGTCTGGGCGAAAAAACCCAGAACCGTCCGAGTCAACTGTCAGGCGGTCAGCAGCAACGTGTGTCGATTGCCCGTGCGCTGATGAATGGCGGTGATGTGATTCTGGCCGATGAGCCGACAGGTGCCTTGGATAAGAACAGCGGTATTGAGGTGATGCGTATTTTGCGCGAACTGAATGCCAAGGGTCATACCATCATTCTGGTTACGCATGATCATAATGTGGCAAAAAATGCGACACGAATCATTGAAATTTCAGACGGGAATATCATTTCCGATCAGCCGAATGTGCCTGAAGCCGAAGACCATCTGGAAAAGCAGCCGCTGATCCGTAATCAACAAAAGAAGATTTCTTCATGGCGTTCGGCGGTTGACCGCCTCGGTGAGGCCTTCCGTATGGCTTTGCTGGCCATGAATGCGCATCGCATGCGGACTTTCCTGACCATGCTCGGGATCATTATCGGTATCGCTTCGGTGGTTTCAGTGGTGGCTTTGGGGAATGGTTCACAGAAGCAGATTCTGGAAAATATCAGCAGTCTGGGCACCAATACCATTACCGTATTTCAGGGGCGGGGCTTCGGAGATAATTCCAGATCTTCACAAGCCAAAACCCTGATTCCAGCCGATGCCGATGCGCTGGCCGAACAACCGTATGTCGATGGCGTCAGTCCCTCTGTGAACAGCAGTGTTACCGGCCGTTATAAAGAAATTGAAGCCTCAACCACGGTCAATGGCGTCAGTGAAGATTTCTTCTATGTGCGTGGCATGACTTTCCAGTCCGGTCAGCCCTTTGACCGCAGTAGCGTCATGCAACAGGCACAAGATGTTGTCATTGACACCAATACCAAAAATACCTTCTTTAAAGATGGTACTAATCCGGTGGGACAGGTGATTTTACTGGGTAGCGTCCCGAGCCGGATTATCGGGGTGATTGATGCACAAAAAGGCATGATGGGCAATAATGACAGCCTGAATGTCTACCTGCCGTATTCTACCGTGATGAGTCGTATGCTGGGGCAATCTAACGTTCGCAGCATCATTGTGCGGATTAAGGATGAATACCCAAGTGCGGCGGCTGAAAATGCAATTTTAAACCTGTTGGTACAGCGCCATGGCGCGCAGGACGTGTTTACCCAGAATGCCGACAGTATTCGTGAAACCATTCAGCAGACCACAGCGACTATGACGCTTTTAATTTCGGCGATTGCGGTGATTTCACTGGTGGTCGGCGGGATCGGGGTGATGAATATCATGCTGGTGTCCGTGACTGAACGTACTCAGGAAATTGGGGTGCGGATGGCAGTGGGTGCACGTCAAAGTGATATTTTGCAGCAGTTCCTGATTGAAGCAGTGCTGGTGTGTATTTTAGGCGGTATTTTGGGGGTGCTGCTCTCGCTCGGGATTGGCCAGCTAATTACCCACTTTGCCGGCGGTACTTTCCAGATGGCCTATTCAACCACTTCGATTGTGGCTGCCTTTGTCTGCTCAAGCCTGATTGGAATTGTGTTTGGCTTTATCCCGGCACGTAATGCCGCTCGTCTGAATCCAGTCGATGCGCTTTCTCGCGAATAAGGAACCTGATATGCAAATGAATTTAACCAAGCTTGCCAGTGCCCTGTTGCTGGGAAGCTCGCTGACCGGTTGTGCGGCAGTGGTAAAAACACCTTATGAGCAGCCTGCGATTAATATGCCGGGCAACTTTCAAAATAATAAGGTCTTAAGTCAGCAGATCCATGCCGACATTCTGGCAGATCAATGGTGGACCTTATTTAAAGATCCGCAATTGAACAGTCTGGTCGATCAAGTGCTGGCGCAGAATACAGATCTGGCGGTGGCTGGCATCAGTTTGCAACAGGCGCGCATTCAGGCCAGACAGGCACAAAGCCAGCAAGGCGTCCGTGTCGGTGATGCACGAATTTCAACGGGCCAGCGTTTTGATCTGGAGGGTGGCAGCAATGCTTCGACGGGTCTTTCACTGGGCTATCCGGGCTTAAGCTATGAACTGGATCTGTTTGGCAAACTGGCCAATCAGACTGAAGCGGCGCGCTGGGAAGCCTTGGCATCTGCACAGGACTTACAGGCGACGGCGCAGAGCCTGATTGGCACCACGGCACAGCTTTACTGGCAATTGGCTTATTTAAACGAGCGTTATAGCGTGGTACAGCAAAATCTGGCAACAGCGCAAAAAACCTATGATCTGGTGCAGGTACAATATCGTGCCGGTGCGGTGTCCGGTCTAGATTTAACCCAGGCCGAACAGGCGATTCAAAGCCAGCAAGCCACCTTAAGCCAGATTGAGCAGCAACGGGTGGAAACGCGTACCGGCCTCGCAGTATTGCTGCATATGCCAGTACAACAGCTTTCTATTCAGGAGCCAAGCCGTTTACCGAATATTCAATTACCGAGTATTCAGGCCGACTTACCCGCGAGTTTATTGTCCCGTCGTCCCGACCTCCAAGCGACTGAACTACGTTTGCGTAAAGCGCTGGCCAATAAGGATGCCAACAAAGCCAGTTATTATCCTTCAATCAGTCTGACTGGGAATTTGACTACAGGTATTGGCAGCAGTACCTCGCTTTCAAATGCGTTGAAGAATCCGGTGGCGACTTTAGGTGCGGGTCTGACCTTGCCCTTCCTGCAATGGAATGACATGAAACGTGATCTGCAAGTCAATGAGCTAGAATATGAAAAAGCGATTATGCAATATCGCCAGACCATGTATGAAGCCTTCGCCGATGTGGAAAATGCCTTGTCGAACCGGACTGAAATCAGTAAGCAAGTCACTTTGCAGCAACGTAATGTCGAACTGGCTGAACGTACCGAACGCCTGACTGAAGTACGTTATCGTAATGGCGCGGTGGCGTTAAAGAACCTGCTAGATGCGCAGGAAACTACGCGGAATGCACGGCTGTCTTTGGTACAAACCCGACAGAACCAATACAATGCCTATGTGACTTTAATGCAGGCATTAGGTGGCAGTCCAATCCAGCAATTACCTTAAACAAAGCTTGAACCATAAAAAAACCGCTGTCTAACAGCGGTTTTTTATATTGCGTGATGTCAATAAAAATTACTTCATTTGCAAATAGGCATGCACATTTTTCAATAATTCAGTTGATCGCTCATGCCCGAGCAAACTGCCTTTTTCCAGCCAGTCCCGCGCGACTCCAATATCGCGTTCCACCCCAATTCCCTTGGTATATAAACGTCCCAGATGACTATAGGCATCGGCATTGACCTGCGCTGCCGCCTGACGGTAATACTGTACCGCCTGTTCAATATTTGCCTCAGTGCCTATGCCATTTTCAAACGCTTCCCCCAGCGCATTCAGTGCCACACTATTCTGCTGAGCAGCCGCTTTTTGCAGATAGCTCAAACCTAAGGCAATATCCTGCGCAATCTGTTTTCCTTTAAGATACTCCAAGCCCAATTCTGCCTGTGCCTGTGCATGTCCCAGTTGTGCAGCCTGATGCAGATAACGATTGGCCTGCTCTGGATTAAGGATAAAGACCGGATAAAGACCTGACAGAGCCTGATACAGGAACCAGGCTGCTTCCTTGGAGCCTTTCGCAACCGCCTGATTCAGATATTGAATGGCTTTGTCGCGTGTCGGCAATGGATATTCCGCCAGACTATAAAAACGCCCGACCACATAAATTAAATCTGCCTCAGACTGAGCCTCGATCTGCCAGTATTGCTGGGCCACTGCCTGAATCATGCGGGTGGCTTTGGCTGTGTCTTTTACAGTACCGATGCCATTTAAATAACACAGTGCCAGACCCATTTGTGCATAAGCATCATCGGGACTAAGCTGAAATGCTGCCTGATATAATTCAAATGCCTTTTGCGGCTCATAAGCCACTAGATGCTGTTCAAAATACAGCGCGGCAATCATGCATAAAGCGGGCGGATGCTGAGTATTGGCAGCTTCAGACCAGTAACGAAACGCCATGGTTTCATTTTTATCGACATACCAGCCATGAAAATAAGCCAGTCCAATTAAAGTCTTGGAATGCGCATCGGCATGTTCTTTCGACTGCTGCATCAAATGCTGGAACACGCGCTGACGCTGGTCGGTATCGATACGGCCTTGCAGTACGCCAGCATAATAATCATAGAGACCTTTTTGATCACCAAGACTGATACAGCGTTTAATAAATTGCAGGGCTTGAGTCTGGTCTTGGGGCAGCCTCTGTCCACGCGCATAATCATCGGCGATCTGCTGATTGGCAGCCAGATGATCTTGCTGCGCAGCTAAAAACAGATAATGAATTCCCTGAACCAAATCTTGAGCCGCTGAATCTGTTAAATAATACTGCGCCAGTTGATACTGCGAATTGCTATGTCCCTGCCCGGCATTTTGAATGAGTAAGGCCAAGCGCTGCTGTTCAGCGCTCTTCTCTTCTGGATTTGTTTCTGTAGTGGAAGAAAGTTCAGTGATGCGGTACTGGGCATCCAGATTGCCACGGGCTACGGCATGTCGGTACCAGTACAGCGCTTTTTCCGGGTCAGCCATTTGATAGCGTTGCTCCTCATGAATCTGCCCTAGATGATAAGCTGCGTCATCACTGCCCAGATGAAAGGCTTTATCGAGATAACTGATGGCTGTTTCCGTATTTTGCGCATGTCCCAGACCCTGCAAATGCATCAGCCCCATGCCGACATAAGCCTGTGGAATTTCCTGTTGCTGGGCAAGATTCTGGTAAATCTGATAGGCGCGTGCATAATTCGGATGTTCAGGATCTGAACTCAAGCGCGCCGCATGCTTGAGCTGTGCATCAAGCTGCTCAATCCATAGATCATGCTGCACAGCTTTGGCCTGATCACGTTTTACCGGATCCGGACGTTTCCACATCCAAATCCCCAAGGCCCCTATCCCCAAAATCAATACCAGCAAGAACCACATAACTGCTCCAAAACATTATTTTTGTTCTGCAAATGAATCCTTTCATTCTAAACGCCGTATCAAAAAAAGCACATATCTTGTGCTTTTTATTTTGTAAATCAGGCTTTTGCTCTTTTACTATCCAGCTTCTTCAAGCCTTCTGCCACAGCGACCATGGCAAAGCTTGAAGTCACCACCACGGCAGAGCCATAACCACCACAGCGCAAGCCGGCACTGGCACAGACATCGGCACTCGAGAACGGATTATCGATAGAATAGACACAGGTAATGCCGAATTTTTCTTTAGGTTTTTTACAAATACCTTTGCCGCGTAACTGGGCACGCAATTTGGCCAGCATCGGGTCCTGTTCGGTTTTAGATAAATCGGCCACCCGAATTTTCAGGGGATCCAGTTTACCGCCTGCTCCGCCTGACACAATCAAGGGAATCTTGTTAAAGCGACAATGCAGCATCAAGGCAAATTTGGCCTTCACATCATCAATACAGTCGAGAATTAAATCAGGATTACCTGCTAAAATTTCTTTGATATTTTCCGGCGTCAGATAATCATCAATCAGATTGATCTTGATCCGTGGATTAATGGCATGACAACGCTCGGCCATCACTGCAATTTTTTCATGGCCCAAGGTCGTGCTCATGGCAGGCAATTGACGATTAATATTGGATGCCGCCACCACATCCATATCGACCAAACTCAGCTCGCCCACACCGCTACGTGCCAGCGCTTCTACTGCCCAAGAACCGACACCACCGATGCCAATCACCATCACATGACTTTTTTCATAATGACTGAAGCTGTCTTCTCCATAAATTTTGGCAACACCCGCAAAGCGGCGCTCATATTCATCGTCTTGAAGCAGTTCAGTCATAAGTCATCAATAGCTGTTAAATCACGGCTTATTTTAGCAAAGTCAGCATTTTTTTACTGCTTCTAAAATTTTGATACAAAATCTATCAGCAAAATCAGAAAGATAAATTCAGGAACATTTATAATTGGATAAAATTCATACATAAAACTTTAAATATGGGAGTCAAACACTGTGCTGATCAATGCTCTTTTGGCTCTCAATTTTATACTGATCACTCTACATTTTTATTTTTACAGTAGCCAAAAACAGAAAAACTATGCGCTGAGTATTTTTATTCGTTTGTTGATTTTAGGCTTATTCGGATATGTGATCCTAGATCGCCATGAAACCCAGACCCATCTGATTTTGGTACTGATATCCTGGGTGATATTTGAACTGATTGAGAGTTTATATCAAAAGAAAAAAGCATCAATCTCATAAAAAAAGAGGCTTTCGCCTCTTTTCAATTCATCGGAATTTAGTCTTTATTCATGATAAAGAAATATTGACGATAGTATTTCAGTTCGGCAATTGAATCACGAATGTCATCCATCGCCAGATGCGAAGCATTTTTCTTGAGACCACTCATGATTTCAGGACGCCAGCGTTTTGCCAGCTCTTTCACTGAAGATACATCCAGATTACGGTAGTGGAAATATTGTTCCAGCTCAGGCATCAGGCGGTGCAAGAAACGGCGATCCTGACAGATCGAGTTGCCACACATCGGGGATGACTTTGGATTGACCCATTTTTTCAGGAATTCAATGGTTTGCTGTTCTGCATCCTGAGCCGTCAGTTTACTGCGACGCACCCGTTCAATCAGACCAGACTGGCCATGTTGACGAGTGTTCCACTCATCCATGGCATTTAACAGACGTGTAGGCTGATGCACCGCAAGCACAGGACCTTCTGCCAGAATATTCAAATTGTCATCGGTTACAATCGTCGCAATTTCAATAATTTGGTCATTGTCTGTGTCTAGACCTGTCATTTCAAGGTCAATCCAAATCAGGCGGGTATCAGCGGTGCTGCTCATAAATGTGCAATCTTATTGGGTTTAAAAACAACTATAGTAGCAAATTAATTACATCTTGGGTGTCATTCGGGGGCTGCTTCATGCTATTTTTGCCATCTGATTTACCCGGTTTTTTAGGATATGAATGGCCTTAATACGTAAGCGTCGTCTGACAGAGCAACAACAGCGCCGCATTCAGAAACAACAGAAAACACGTCAAGAAGATCTCGATACCTCCAGTGATCTGGAAGGTTTGGTAGTGCAACACTACGGCCGCCAACTTGAAGTGCAAGCTTTGTCTACTCCTGACATTCACCCTGAAAAACCTGTGGTCGCCGATGGTGAGCCTGAACCTTTCTGGAAAGAAATTGAACTAGGCAGCGTCTGGCGCTGTCATACCCGAACCAATCTGGATTTACTGGTCACGGGTGACCGGGTTAAATGGCAAGCCGATCCGAATACCGGTTTAGGAATTATTACGGCGATTCATCCACGTAAATCCTTATTGACCCGTCCTGACCGCTATCACAAGGTTAAACCGGTAGCGGCCAATATTTCACTGATTGTGATTGTGTTTGCACCATTGCCTGAGCCAGCACCGGGCCTGATCGACCGTTATCTGGTGGCCTGTGCCGATGCCGATATTCCTGCGCTTCTAGTGATGAACAAAGCCGATTTGTTAAAAGAGAACGATCCAATTCTGATTCTGCTACAAGAATATCAAGACCTCGGTTATGAAGTAATGCAAACCCAGTCCGATGGTGATCTGACTGGATTGTCCAATCGTCTGGAAAATGAAACGGTGGCTTTTGTCGGTCAATCGGGTGTCGGTAAAAGTACGCTGATCAATGCGATCGTGCCAGATGCAGCCCAGAAAACCAATATTATTTCGGAAAACTCGGCACTCGGTCAGCACACCACCACCTCAACCCGTTTGATCGGTTTTGGTGAAGGTGCTGCCCTGATCGACTCTCCGGGAATTCGTGAATTTGGCCTGTGGCATCTGCCTTTAGATAAGGTACAAATCGGTTTTCCTGAAATTGAAAACCTGCTCGGACACTGTCAGTTCCGGAACTGCACGCATAAGCATGAAAAACAATGTGCTTTACGTCAGGCCGCGAGTGCGGGTGAAATTTTACCGCGCCGACTGGACAGCTATTTGCGTTTAATCGATGAAATCACTGAAGCACAGCAAAAAAATTAATTTTCTTGTGCCTCAACCCTTGAAGCGGTGATTTTGATCACCATATTTATGAGCTATACTCTTGGCAATTTTAAAATTGTAATTAGGTGAATTGTGGAACGTTGGTTCGAGTTTATGGGGAATCACCCCTTCTTATTTGGAACACTCGCGGTATTGGTAGTTTTGTTCTTCATTATCGAAGGTCAACGTAACGGTCGTAAAATTTCTCCGCAGTCGCTGGGAATTTTAGTCAAAGCAAAAAATGCCATGCTGATTGATTTACGGGATGCCAAAGACTTCCGTGAAGGTCATATCAGCGGCAGCCGTAACATTCCATATAGCCAGATTACAAAGCATGTTGAAGAGCTGAAAGCATCTGATCGCCCTTTGGTGTTCATTTGTAACCTTGGACAGGTGGCTGGTACTGCGCTACAACAAGTGGGTCATGCCGATGCATACCGTCTTGATGGCGGCATCAGCAACTGGAAAGCCCAGGGTTTACCTTTGGTGAAAAGCAAATAATCCACGAACAGGAGATTGATCATGGCTGACGTTATTGTTTATTCAACGACTGTGTGTCCTTATTGCGTGCGTGCAAAACAGTTGCTTGAGCGCAAAGGTGTCGCATATAAAGAAATTAATCTATCTCAAGAAGCACCTGAAGTACGTCTTGAATTGATGCAGCGTACCAATCACCGCACTGTGCCACAAATTTTTATTAAGGATCAATTCATCGGTGGTTTCGACCAGCTTTATGCTTTAGAGCGTGAAGGCAAACTCGATGAATTACTGGCTTAATTCTATTAAAATCATCACTTTATATTAAGGATCAAAGAATGAGTGAAGAACAACAAGCTCAACCACAATTGGCATTAGAGCGTATTTATACCAAAGATATTTCTTTTGAGGTTCCTGGGGCACAAGTTTTTACCAAGCAATGGCAACCTGAGCTCAACATCAACCTTTCTTCTTCTGCAGAAAAAATTGATGAGACTCATTTTGAAGTGGCTTTAAAAGTCGTTGTTCAAGCGACCAATGAAGGTGATACTGCTTTTATCGTCGACGTGACTCAAGCCGGTATCTTCTTGGTAGATGGCGTTGAAGAAGAGCGTCTTCCATACATCCTGGGCGCATACTGCCCGAACATTCTGTTCCCGTTCCTGCGTGAAGCAGTGAATGATATGGTGACTAAAGGTAGCTTCCCACAGTTGCTGCTTACCCCAATCAACTTCGATGCTGAATTTGAAGCCAATATGCAACGTGCACAAACTGCCGCTGTAGATGGTCAGGCTTAATCGCTGTCCTGCAAATCTAAAAAAGACCGCTTATGCGGTCTTTTTTATGGCCTTGAGTGAACTCCCCCTTTATCAAAGGGGGAATGAGGGGGATTTTAATCGTTTCCTCACTCAGAGGAAGAAGTCATTCCCCTCTCTCTAACTCTCTCCCTGAGGGAGAGAGAACTTATAGGATTTATTCCGCATCCGCCATTAAATCAGCACTCATACCCACGGTATTGAAACCGGCATCGACATACAGGATTTCACCGGTAATGCCATTGGCCCATGGCGAGCACAGGAATAATGCTGCATTGCCGACATCTTCAATCGTTACATTACGTTTTAATGGCGCAACTTTTTCATTTAAGTCGAGCATTTTACGGAATGATTTAATACCTGAAGCTGCCAAAGTACGGATGGGACCCGCAGAGATCGCGTTCACACGAATACCTTCCTGCCCCAGGCTAGACGCCAAATAACGTACGCCAGCTTCTAAAGAGGCTTTGGCCATACCCATCACGTTATAGTTTGGCATTACACGCTCAGAACCTTGATAGGTCAATGTCAGCAAACAACCTTGACGGACTTGTAGCAAAGGTTTTGCCGCACGTGCCATTGCGATAAAGCTATAAGCACTGATGTCATGTGCAATATTAAAGCCTTCACGATCCGTGATCTCGGTGAAGTCACCGTCCAGCGTATGTGCCGGTGCAAAACCGATAGAATGCACCACGCCGTCCAGACCATCCCAGTGTTTAGCCAGTTCAGCGAATGCATGGTCAATTTCAGCATCGACTGCCACATCACAAGGAAAAACCAGTTTCGAACCAAACTGTTCAGCAAAGTCATCTACCCGCTTTTTCAGCTTTTCATTTGGATAAGTAAAAGCCAATTCAGCACCTTCACGATGCAATGCCTGAGCAATACCAAAAGCGATCGATAATTTACTCGCAATGCCCGCGATCAAGAAGCGCTTACCCGCCAAAAGTCCTTGTGCCATGTGAATCTCACCTAAAAAAATGTATATGGCATGATGCCAAGTCTGGAGCATTTTAGAAATTGCATAATGCACCTTTTTTTCGATTTATGATGAACTGGGAATTTAAGACTGAGTTAAGAGTATTAACTTAAATGGTCAGATGCAGGGCCTGATGAGTATTTTGCCAGAGCTGTTCAGCCAGTTCCTCTTTGTGCATATGCAGGCTCTTTGCCAGTCCTTGCAGCACATAAGGTAAATTTGCAGGTGTATTTCGGGTACGTTGCTCACCTGACTGTTGACAGCATAACGGCGTCATATCCGGACAATCGGTTTCCAGCACCAGATGTTCTGCACCGACTGCCTGTACCACCTGATGCAGTTTTCTGGCATTCGGATTGGTAATCTGACCAGTAACACCAAGCTTAAACCCCAACTTGACAAAAGCCTTGGCTTCCTCGACACCTCCGCCAAAGGCATGTGCGATTCCACCCTGTTTAAACTGATGCTGTTTTAAAATTTGTAAAACTTCTGCATGTGATTTACGGATATGCAGCAAAATCGGCTTATCAAATTGTTGTGCCAGTTCAATTTGTGCAGCGAAAAAATCTTGCTGCTTTTGAAAAATTTCAGGTTGTTTATGCTGCTTTAAAAATGTGTCGAGACCGATTTCACCAATGGCAATGCATTGTTCATTTCTAAGTAGCTGCTCCAGATCATATAAATGTTCAGCCTGATGCTGTTCAATATAAAACGGATGCAAGCCGGGTGCCAAGTGGCTATGCGGTGCATTTTCCAACCCGTTGATAAAATGGTGGGTTTTTAACAAATCCTGAAAGCGGTTTTGCAAAAAGCCAATTAGAACCAGATGTTCCACACCTACCGCTTTGGCCGCATAGGCCAGATGTTCCCGATCAGGATCAAAATCGGGAACATCAAAATGGGTATGCGTATCGAACAGTTTTAACTTCATTCGGCTTTAGATGCTAACGCTGGCTGTGCCTCAGAGGCTGCTGTTTCAGCTTGCAGCAGATATTGCGGTTTTAGCACGCCTTGTAGCTGCGCATAAGGAATCATTAAGCGCGGCAAACCCACCACATAAGGTCCGATTTCATATTCGGCATATTGTAAGATCAAACCTTCTTTGGCCAGATAAAAATTATCGGTCAGTATGAACTTCCAGGCCTGTTCATATTCAGCGACATCTTTTGCCAGCTTGGACTCCATGACCCAGACTTTAAAAGCCTCATACGCCTGTGCTTCGAGTTTGGCTTTTTGCTTCTCGGCAATAATGTCATCCAGCTTGACCAGTGTTTGCTGTTCAAGATCAAAATTATAATAGCGCTGTGCAGATGCTCCGTGCGCACCTCCCAGATAATGGCTACTGTTTAGCACCACAGTCGCCAATGGATCACCCGAATTCAGAATCTTGGGCTTAATCATCAGGCTAATGCTATGACTGGCACTCAGTGCTTTGAGCTCCTTGTCCAGATTCAAGAAGGTCTGCATAGAAGGCTGAATTTGCTGCTCAAGCTGCTGTTTTGGTGTAGTGACCGTCGACAAGGCTGTTTTTGGTTCAGAAGCAGCCACTTCGGCTTCACTGGCAGCAGTGGCTTTTGCCGGCTCAATCGCATCGACAGACAGGATATTTTTTAACTGTTGCAAAATCTGCTGATCGATCCATTCATCAATAAAGCGCTGATTACTGTTCAGGCGTTCAATCGAAATTTCCGGACAGTTTTTACCCTCACACTCTGGAATCACCAGCTTGAGTTTTTCGGTATCACCACTAAGTTTCAGGACTTCTGGCTCGGTTTGTACCACTTCAGGAGAAGTCGGCTCTTTCGGCTCATTGCTCTTCGGCTGACATGCACTCAGTAAAACTGCGGATGCCAGTATCGATAGACAAAAAATATTCTTATATTTTGGCATTCATTACCCTTTTCAAAACGTGTAATTAATCCTGAGAGGATTACGACCTTTAGAAGATATTCCGATAGACTTCGGCTTTCAAGACCTGTTGTGTTTGTTCTTTTGTTAAATAGATATCCAGTTGTTTGGCATCTTTGCTAATGTCATGACTGCGATAATGCAGACCAATCCCTTCCTGATCGAAGAACCACTCAGCCTGCCCCCAATACAGTTTTTTCGGTGCTTGCTGCTGAACCTCGTGATTATTGTCCTTTAACCATTTTTCATAAGCGGTTTGAATGATCTTGTCCATTAACAACTGTTGTTTGGGATCGATAATATCCAGTGGGGTCAGCATTTTTTGTTGTTGACGATCGGCTACAAAAAAATAATAGCGCTCATACACACTGATATTTTCCTGTTTACTATCAATACCAATTTGCAGCAAGACATATTGATTACGCTGATAGGGAATGCGGGTATACAGCGATAATTCATAAGCCTGATTGAGCTGGAGTTGAGCCTGCCAGGCATCCGATTTTTTCACATAGGCATTCATCGCCTGTTGTAAACTCATATCCTGTTTTAAGCCAATTTGATCCTGAATTACCTTGGCCTGCTGTTTTTCGATCCAGTGATTCATCCATGGATCAGCCGTATATAAAGTCTGGATATCGACATTGATACAGTTTTTGGTTTCACAAAATGGCAAGGCGATCTTGGCCGGTTGTTCTTGAATATTCAGGTAAGGCAAAATACTGGCACTTTGCTTAACTGGGGTTGTTTTTCCATCCGGCTGGTCAAGTTCCGGTTCTTTTTCGCTTTTATCACAGCCACTCAGGACAAGACTTAAACCAATGACAGCACCGAGGGCGGCTTCCTTGCTGAACTTCATTTTTAAACAATCTATCAGGTTATGAATAGTTTAAATGTAACATAAAACAAAACAGCTTCCGGAGAAGCTGTTTGATATTTTTAGACGATATTTGAATACCTGAAAGTTTAGTGTTCGCGCGTATTATGGAACACGATGTCCGGATAACGTTCTTGCATGAGCTGTAAATTCACTCGGCTTGGCGCAAGATAAGTCAAGTGACCACCGCCATCGACTGACAACTGGTCGTGGGCTTTTTTCTTAAATTCGTTAAATTTTTTCTCGTCATCACAAGACACCCAACGAACAGTATTGATGTTCACGGGTTCGTAAACACAGTCAACTTTATATTCTTCTTTCAAACGATACGCCACCACTTCAAACTGAAGTACGCCCACTGCACCCACGATCAGGTCATTATTATGCTGTGGCATAAATACCTGTGTTGCACCTTCTTCAGACAACTCTTTCAGGCCCTTTTGCAACTGTTTCGATTTCAAAGGATCTTTTAAGCGTACACGGCGGAACATTTCCGGTGCAAAGTGCGGAATACCTGTGAACTGTAGCTTTTCACCTGAAGTAAAGGTATCACCAATCTGAATGGTGCCGTGGTTATGCAGTCCGATAATATCGCCCGGCCACGCTTCTTCCAGATGCTGGCGGTCACCGGCCAGGAAGGTTAAGGCATCACTAATCCGCACATCTTTATCCAGACGTACATGCTTCATTTTCAGGCCTTTTTCATATTTACCTGAACAAATTCGCATGAATGCAATACGGTCACGATGTTTCGGGTCCATATTGGCCTGAATTTTAAAGACAAAACCGCTAAAACCTTCTTCATCAGCTTCGACAACACGAGCCTGAGTAGGATGGGCCTTCGGCGGCGGTGCATATTGACTGAAGGCATCCAGCACATGGTCAACCCCAAAGTTACCCAAGGCTGTACCGAACAAGACCGGCGTTTGACGGCCTGCCAGAAATTCTTCACGATCCAATGGCTCATTGGCCATTTGCACCAGTTCAAGTGATTCTTCAAATGCAGCCCACGCCAGCTCACCAACTTTCTCACGAAGATCCGGATAGTCATAACCATCACGTATTTCGATTGTAGGAATGGTTGAACCAAAACCGGTTTTGTAAATGTAGAATTTTTCTTCGATTAAATTAAATACACCGGCAAAATCACGCCCCGTACCCAATGGCCAGGTGATCGGAACACATTTAATTTTCAGAACGTTTTCGATTTCATCCAGAAGCTCGAGTGGCTCACGGATTTCACGGTCCATTTTGTTAACAAAAGAAATAATCGGTGTATCGCGCATACGACACACGTCCATCAATTTAATGGTCCGGTCTTCCACCCCTTTTGCACCATCAATCACCATTAATGCCGAGTCGACGGCGGTTAAGGTACGATAGGTATCTTCCGAGAAATCTTCATGTCCCGGAGTATCCAGCAGGTTGATCATCTTGTCTTTGAACGGGAACTGCATCACCGAGGTCGTGATCGAGATGCCACGTTCTTTTTCCATTTCCATCCAGTCCGATGTAGCGGCCCGGTCAGATTTACGGCTTTTCACCATACCTGCAACCTGAATCGCCTGCCCCCATAACAGCAGCTTTTCTGTCATGGTGGTTTTACCGGCATCGGGGTGGGAAATAATGGCGAATGTACGTCGCTGAGCGACCTGCGCCGCTAACTCATCTTTAAAACTCATGGAAAATACCTACTGCAGAACCGCAGTGCTCAAGATCAAAAACGATCAATATGAAAATTGGCAATATTGTAGCAGATTTCTAAAGCCAATAAGTATGCCCACGGCTGAAGGAAATGACAGTATTTATAAGATCTATGCTTGTTGATTGCGGTATTTTTCAGCCCAGATTGAGTCGGAAACAATACGGTTATGAAGCTTAAATATGGGAGTTTGTGTCATTCAACTGGCCTGCTGAATAATGCTAAATATAGGTTCAATGTACTATTTAATACCGCATTAGTAGCGTATAAAAATTCAAATTAAGACAGAAAACCCTGTATTTCCAATGACTCGACTGGCATCGGCTTTGCCAGCAAATAACCTTGTAATTGCTGACAACCGAGGCGAGTCAAAATATCTGCTTGCAGCGTGGTTTCTACGCCTTCAGCCGTCACTTTTAAACCTAGTTTAATCGCCAGCCGAATAATGCTTTCCAGAATCATTTCTTCTTTAGAGCCGACGCTAAGATCCTGAATAAACTCTTTATCAATTTTCAGTTCATCCACGGGCAGATTTTTTAGATATAAGAAGCTGGAATGTCCGGTTCCAAAATCATCAATCGCCAGCTGGATGCCGATATTACGTAATTGTTCAAGGGTACGAATACTGGCATCGATATAATGCATGGCGGTCGATTCAGTAATCTCGATCATCAAGTGCTGCGGATTGATCTTATAGCGTTTAAACAGGTTTTGCAGATTAGCTAATAGATGCTTATGCTCAAACTGCACCGCAGACAAATTCACGGCAATCGGGAAAAAGTCGGTATTATTTTTTTCCCAGAGTTGGATCTGTTTGCAAGCCTGCTCCAGTGCCCAATAGCCCATCTGAATAATAAGCCCAGTTTTCTCAGCGCCATGAATAAACATATTGGGACCCAGCAACCCATGTAACGGATGCTGCCAGCGAATCAGGGCTTCTACCCCACAAATTTTTCGCTCACTGGTAAATTTGGGCTGATAAAACAGTACAAATTGCTGATCTTCAACTGCTTTATACAGATCATTAATCAGTTTGCTCTGGCTCTTGGATTCATGCTGATCAGAAGAAAAATTAAAGACTGAATAGGTATTGCGGCCCTGATATTTAGAACTGAGCATTGCTGCATCGGCATTCACCAGTAAATCTTGCAGATTCTTGCCATGCTCCGGATACATCGCGATTCCGATACTGCCCGAAATATTAATGGTTTTGCCATCAATCAGGAAGCTGTCCTGAATCAGATTTAGAATCTGCTCTGACATTTCTGAAGCTTTGCTGACGGACGTATTTTCCAGCACCATCAGGAACTCATCGCCGCCAATTCTGAGCAGCTTGGAACGGTCACCCCATAACTGATGAATACGCGCAGTCAGTTGAATCAGCAACTGGTCTCCGACCTGATGACCAAACACATCATTCACCGCCTTAAAACGATCCAGATCAATATATAAAAAGGCAATTTCCTGCTGATGTTGTTGCTTGGAAAACAAGATATCTGCGTATTCAGCCAGGTATAAACGGTTGGGTAATTTGGTGAGATTATCCTGGATATTTTGATTTTCGAGCTCTTTATTGGCCCATCGCAGTTGGCGATTCCGAGAGGCCAGGCGCAATTCTGAGAGAACCAGACGAATCATGGCAATCAGTAACAGAGCACTGATTAACACAACCGCGAACAACAGATCATAAGTCGCATGTGAAGATTCTGTGATTGGCGTAATCTCTGTTCTCTCAAAGTTGGCCCTAAGACTACTTGTATAGTGCATGGCTGAGACCCCGAGACTCATCACCACGATCGCGAGAGCCACTCGGGAAAATGACCAGATGCTTTGGATCATTAAGCAGAGAGTAAAAATAGAAGCCGTAAAGACACTCAAATAAGAGAGCAACATCCAGCTGAAATCAAAATGATAGACATGACTTAAATGAATTGCTGTCATCCCAATGAAATGGATCGACCAGATCAACAGCCCCAGTAATGCGGCCGTTGCAAATAGCATGAGTGTTGCAAATTTTCTTCGCGACTCACGCCACCATATTTTTTGAATCGGCATCAAAAAATAGCCAGCGACGAAAGCAAAGAGAGTTGATCCGATGACCAGACTGATATCATGCTGAATAGGGATCATATAAAATGTTCCGTATTGGTCATCATTGTTATTATTCCCCTCACGTGTATTTCTATTTCCACCTGGTCAAGTTTAAAGCCGTCAGAATCGTAAAGTTGACAAGCAATGCACATGTGTCGCTGTGCAAAGCCTCTGGTTTTAAATAAAATTAGAATTTATATTTTTTTAATTCAGGGTCGAGAACAGATTCTGAAATCATGATGAGCATCAGCATAAAATATGACTTCTATCTTATGAGTCTTGAAAATTTTAGCAAATGTTTAAATCTATTTTTCCAGTTTATTTATTCGACCACCGTCACAATTTTTTTCTTTTTATTTAGACAGCTAGCAATTCATGTGAAAAATTTATTCTGATTTTTAAATAGCCGGATATCATAAAAAAATAGCCTGTCGAAACAGGCTATTTTTTTAGATCCTTAGATACTTAAATGGACATGCTTAAAAGTTACTGTTTGGCCTGTAACTTGGCATAATCCAGCAACACATGTGCAGCTTCGATCACAAAGGCTTCTTCTTCAGGAAGCGCCGGACGCTCTTTGGCTTTCATTTTGGCACGGGTTTCAATCAGTGCATCCATTGAAGCCTGATAAGTTTCCCAGTTCGGATAAGGTTTAAGACCTGTAGCCATACGGCGGGTATTTTCTGCCTCCAGCGTTTTTTGCTCCATGGCAATCAACTCTGCTTTACGCTGTTGCAAGTCCAGTACCTGACGCTTTTCTTCCTCGGCTTTTTTCATCACCGCCTTACGCTGTTCCAGATACTTGAACTGAGAATCCAGTGTAACCCGTTGCTGAGAAAGTTTAGCCAATTCAGGGACATATTTCTGTACAGCCCCTTCACGTTTAAATGGCGCAGTTGGAATGGTATCCCACTGCAAGGCATTTTTGGCCTTACGCTCACCGAACTCTTCGTTATAAATATCAACCAGTTTAATGTCCGGAATAACCCCTTTATTTTGGGTACTGCCACCGGTCACACGGTAGAATTTACGCTGCGTCAATGTCGCCTGACCATGCGCCAGACTATCCAGTTGTACTTGTGCCGTACCTTTACCTGTGGTGGTACTGCCAATCACAATCCCACGCTCATAATCCTGAATCGCAGCAGAGTAAATTTCACTGGCTGAGGCAGACGCCAGATTGACCATCACTGCCAATGGACCCGCATACGTTTGTGCACCGCCATCATCATCTTCAAAGACGCTGACATTGCCATTACCATCACGGATCTGCACCACTGGACCAGACTTGATTACCTGCCCCAACATACGTGCCACTTCTTCCAGTGAACCGCCCGGATTATTCCGCAAATCGACAATAATTCCGGCAACATTCTTCGCCGCGAGTTCTTTCAAGGCTTTGTTGGTATCTTCAGACACCGAACGATAATCCGTACCGGCACGGCGTGCGCGATAGTTCAGGTAGAACGACGGAATTTCGATCACACCATATTGATATTTCTTGCCATCGCGCTGAATGTCGACGACACGCGTACGCACACCGGCATCTTCTTCCTGAATCACATCACGGGTAATGGTCACGTTACGTGCCTGCCCCATGGTCGCGCCTGCACCGAGTAAACGTAGAGTGACTTTAGTGCCACGCTTGCCGCGAATCAGACCGACAATTTCATTGCTTGGCCAGCCAATCACATCGACCATCTGTTCGCCATCCTGGGCTACACCAATGATACGATCACCCGATTTCACCTGACCGGATTTACTCGCAGGACCACCTTCGACAATGGTTTCAATCTTGGTGTAATCTTCATTGCCACGTTCAGGACGAATCGAGACCCCAACCCCTTCGAGCTGCAAAGTGGTCTGACGATTCAGCTCCATCGCATCTACAGGCGGGAAATAATTACTATGCGGATCATAGGTCAGCATCATCGCATTCAAGGTCTTGTCGAGCACATCATCACTCTTGATCCGGCTGACACGTTCCAGCTGACGGGTATAACGCTTGGTCAAGGTTTGTGCAGGCGTCAGATCTTCAGGACCGGTAAGGTCTTGTCCATTGGCCAGTTCTGGATTGGCCTTCAGTGCTTTCTGTTTGGCCTGTTCTTCTTCTTTACTGATGGTCAGATTGATCAGCTGGGACACCAGCATTTTTGACCAGTGCGCGCGCTGTTCAGCCTCAGTTTTAAAGAATGGTGCTTTTTCACGATCCGTTTCGATATAGACATTTGGCTGATTCAGGTTCTGTGGTTTTTTCAGCTCATCCAGCATATAAGTATAGAACTGAGTCAGGCGCTGACGATATTGCGCATGGATTTCATAAGAACCCGACAAATTGCCAGCTTTCAGGTGAGCACCGAAATTGGCCCCATAACGTTTCTTGTAATTTTCAACTTCTGGTGCCAGAAATAAGCTATGTTCCGGATCCAGACTATCGATATAGAAATCGAAAATACGCTGCGAAGTCTGGGCATCCAGACGCATATTCAAATAGTGCTGACGGTCCACCAGCGTCGCCAGTTGACGTGATACCAACGCCTGTTCTTGAGATGGCTGAATGGCTTTGCTGACCACTTCTGCACTATTGGCTGCAATCGCATCATTCACGACATGGGTAAAAAAGAAGCCACCTGTCGCAATCGCAACGGCGCAAGCTATCGTTTGAAATTTCATAAATAATTCGTACTTCCTTGGCCTAGAGACCAATGTGACCGTGTTGCTTTTCGACCAGAATTTAAAGTATTCAGCATCTTAAACAACTTAATATGTTTATGTCGTGTAGTTTTATCATATTCTGTGCTAACAAAGTGTAGCAAATCATTGCAGAAATCAGGTATTGTTTCCCGGAAAAATTCTAAAACGGATTCCGCATATGATTGGCGCATTGATGCTCGACATCGCAGGCACAACCCTGACTCAAGAAGATATTGAACTATTCGGTGCGCCGCAAGTCGGTGGAGTCATTTTATTTGGACGTAACATCGAATCTGCGGCTCAAGTCCGTGCCTTAACCGATCACATGCGCCAGATTCGTCCTGATATTTTGATTGCAGTCGATCAGGAAGGTGGACGTGTGCAGCGCTTAAGACAGGGCTTTACCCTGCTCCCTGCGATGGGGAAATTTGGCGAACTGTATGCTCATGATTCGCAGCGTGCTTTAGATTTGGCCGAAAAATGCGGCTGGCTGATGGCGATTGAAGTACTGGCTGTCGGGATTGATTTCAGTTTTGCGCCGGTGCTGGATTTAAACGACATCAGTGATGTGATTGGTGACCGAAGCTTTGCCAGAAATATTCCGGATATTATTCCACTGGCCAGCGCATTTTTAAAAGGGATGAAACGTGCAGGAATGGCGTCAACCGGGAAACATTTCCCAGGTCATGGTTCAGTCAAAGCGGATTCACATGTTGCGGCAGCCATTGATATGCGCAGCTATGAAGACATTCAGCAAAAAGACATGCAGACCTTTATCCAGTTACAGCCGCAACTCGATGCTTTAATGCCGGCTCATGTCATCTATAGTCAGGTCGATCCAAACCCGGCCGGATTCTCGGAATTCTGGATTCAGAAAGTCTTGCGTCAGCAACTCGGTTTTGACGGCGTTCTGTTCTCGGATGATTTAAGCATGCAGGCCGCCTGTGTGGTAGGCGGTGCCGATGCCCGAATTCAGGCAGCCCTTAAAGCAGGTTGTGATATGGGTCTGGTCTGTAATGACCGTACAGCACAATGTATTGCACTGGAAGGGATTGTTGATCTGCCGTTGCCAAATCAGGAACGTTTAGAACGTATGCGCGGTCAAATTCCAGCGATTCAAATTGGCACTGAACTGGATCTGGGTGATGAATGGCGCAAGATTCGTGATGAAATACTGGTATTCAAGCAGCAGACTAGCTGAAACTTTTTAAATCCAATCAATATGATAAAGGAACACGACAAAGTGTTCCTTTTTTATTATGATGTTAAAAAGGCGCTACTTCTGTAGCACCCAACTAAAATAACAATAAGGTCAGAACCCTATGCCAAAATCACTTTCGCAGCATCGCCATATTTCTTTTACAGCACATTATACCGGCTATATCTGGTATCAAATGGGGATCTCACATCCGGTTTTTGCCACGACTAAAGGCAAGTTTCTGGCCACACTGCTACATCCACTCGAAGTATGGGCAGAACGCTCTGTGGGTGGCAGTATGCGTACCACACTCAAGCAGCGTCATCAGATGATTGATGAACATCTGTGTCAGTTGATCGAGCAACATCCACAACTTCAGATTCTTGAAATTGCCTGCGGTTTGTCTCCACGTAGCTGGAATTTCAGGCAAAAATTTCCCGAGATTGATTATCGCGAACTGGATCTTCCCGACATGGCCAGAATCAAGACCCAAGCCTTGCAGCAGATTGATCAGCAGGCTCCCGAAGTGCTCACTGCAGATATTTTTAGTGAAGAGTTGGACTGTATCTTTCAGATGTTTGATCCCGACCAACCTTTGGTGGTAATTAATGAGGGGCTGATTAATTACTTTGATCAACGCATGTTGCGTATTCTGTTGCAAGGTATTGCAGAGAATGCACGACATTTTCCAGCCTTGCATTACCTTAGCGACATTTACCCGGAACCCGTCAAAAATAAATTGGCGAATTTTATTTGGAGCTGTAGCCGTCTGCTTAAATTCATGTCACGCAGTGCATTTACCTTTCATTTTAAAATCCCCCAAGAATTACAGCACTTTTTTCAAGATGCCGGTTTCAATCAGGTTGAGGTACAACAACCGCAACGTTATTTTGCCGAGCCTCGTCAGCAAAATCTGACACCGGAGCAGGATGAACATCTCGGTGATCTGGTCTGGATGATTCATGCAGTGAAAAAAAACAGCGTTAAATGACGCTGTTTTTTTATTAAGCCCCGATTAAATCACTGCATCGAAAGCGTCTTCTTGCTGAAGGATTTTCTGTTGTTGCACAAAAGCCAATAAACGTTCTGCCACTTCAAAACTGCCATGTTTAAACAGGGCCCGCACTTGAGTCTCATCCTGTTCAAAGATCAGACATTCGATCTTGAACTCGCCGTTTTCATCTTCCAGATGCAAGGCCAGATCACGCGGATAAGCTGCGGCACACTCTGTCTGTCCTGCGTCTAACTCCAGCAATACTCCAAAGAAATTCATGTCGATAATTTCTACATTCAACAGCAGATCCGAATGACGATGACTCAAATAACGTTGTGGCTGTTGCACACAAATCCGTTCTTCACCGCGCCGTTCAATCTGCTGCATCTGTTCACGGCTAAACGGAATAATTCCCGGCAACTGCTCGACTGCTTCATCACGCAAGAAGGTGGCAAACAGATGCATAGTTTCTTTCCTGCGCTGCAACTGAGGCACATGGTCAGCACCGGCAATTTGTACATACTGCATATTTGGACATTGCAGGGCAAAATTGGCATTCTCATGTGGCAAGGTAAAACTGTCATATTGACCACAGGCCACCAGAACCTTGCACTGTGGAATCGGCACGTGGGTCAGACGCAATAGACGGTTGCAGTTAATATCATAACGCTCTTGTTCGGTCACCGTGAATTCTGACATCTGCTTGAAGAATAAGCGCTTTGCTGTTGGTGACATGCGGGTTTCTTTGAGACGGGCATGATTGACCAGATATAAAATGACCGCCTGACCAAATTCATCCATGCGCTGTTCTTTCATCAGATGCAAGGATTCTTCCAATAGCATGCGCCAGCTTTTGCGGGTTTTCTGCATTACGCCCATCAGGATCATCCGATCCACCAGTTCAGGGCGCTGGTCTGCCAGACAGGAGGCGACTACTGAGCCTAAGGACATGCCTAAAATTGAAACTTGAGGAAGTTGCATCTGCTCCAGCCATTGCCCCAGCATGGCAGCAAGGTCTTCAAGCTCCAGAGTTCCAGCCGACAGACCAGTATCCACATTGCTGATCTGCTGGTTGGCTCCCATCGAAGGCAAGTCAATCAGAATGATCGGGCCGGCAGCGAAGAGCTGTTCGACACAATATTTATAGGAATTAAAATTCTGGAAGGCGCCCCCAATGATCACCATCGGCCTGAGATGCAAGGTATCCGAACGGGCAATCGCCATATATTCGATTTTCCAGCCATCCATCCAGGTGCTTCGTGCTGGCTGCTTAAAACTGTGCTTATCATAAAGATCAAAAAAACCATAATGGCTTTGCGAATCCAATACATGGGCATCCATGTGGATAATGGAATTCATTTTCCTTTTCCTCCGTCCTTGCCTTATTTTTATTGTGCAAGTCATGATTAACAGATCTTATGCTTCAGACACATTCCGATGAGCCTGAACACGCATCCTGCTCTTTAATAATTATATATGACTTCAATGTCGCTTATTTCATTCTATACAGAGCGGCTTTTCACAAGCAACCGCTTCAGCGACCACTTATCTGCTTTTAAACAGAAAACAATTTCAAAATGTTTAGAAGTCCGCGAAAACGGATGATTTTTAACAGATGGGCTTCATTGTCCGGCAGCAGACTGTTAATATCGAAGTGAAATTTCTAAGTGATCAAAGCGCTATGCAAGAGTCTATTGAACAATATATGCAAACGGTAGGACAGCAGGCACGCCAGGCTTCTCGCATTTTGGCTCGTGCGTCCACCCAAACCAAAAACAACGCACTATCGGCTATTTATACGGCTTTGGAAAATAGCCAGCCAGCTATTTTGGCTGCCAACCAGAAAGATATGACCAAAGCGCATAATAACAATCTGGACAGTGCCCTGCTTGATCGCTTAGAACTCAACCCCGCACGCTTTAAAGGTATGTTAGAAGGTCTGAAAGATGTGATTGGCCTGAAAGATCCGATTGGTGAAATTAGCGATATGGCTTATCGCCCATCTGGCATTCAACTGGGCAAGATGCGTGTACCTTTGGGTGTGGTTGGCATGATTTATGAATCACGTCCCAACGTAACCCTGGAAGCGGCTTCACTGGCACTGAAATCAGGCAATGCGATTATTTTACGTGGCGGTTCAGAAGCTCTGGAATCCAATCAGGCGATTGCCGTAGCAATTCAACATGCGCTGAAAATTTCCGGCCTACCAGAATCAGCAGTACAAGTGATCAATACCGTTGATCGTGCTGCAGTCGGCCAGCTCATTACCATGACCGAATATGTCGATGTGATTGTGCCCCGTGGCGGCAAGAGCCTGATCGAGCGCATTACTGAAGAAGCTCGTGTCCCGGTGATCAAACATTTGGATGGTAATTGCCATATCTATGTGGAAGCACAGGCGGATCTGTTAAAAGCCTTACCCATTGCTTTAAATGCTAAAACCCATCGTTATGGCGTGTGTAATGCCATGGAAACTTTGCTAGTCGATGAAAAAGTTGCTGAAGAGTTCTTGCCCCGCATCGCAGAACTTTATCAGGAGAAAAAAGTAGAGCTCCGTGGTTGCAAAGAAACCCAGCGTATTCTTGCTGATGCAGTGATTGCGGCCACTGAAGAAGACTGGTATACCGAATATCTGGGCCCAATTCTGGCCATCAAAGTGGTTTCTGGCATAGAAGAAGCGATTGAACATATTAATCAGTATGGCTCACATCATACCGATTCGATCATTACTGAAAATTACAGTCTGGCACGCGAGTTTTTGGCCGGTGTCGATTCGAGTTCGGTGATGATCAATGCCTCGACCCGCTTTGCTGATGGTTTTGAATATGGCTTAGGCGCGGAAATCGGAATTTCAACCGATAAAATTCATGCCCGTGGTCCGGTTGGTCTTGAAGGCCTAACCTCACAAAAATGGATCGTATTTGGTGATGGTCAGATTCGCCAATAACTATTTCAGATGATCACGTTAAAAATCAGCTTTGTTCGCAAGGCTGATTTTTTATGGATATAAAAATTAAAACCAAAATGGATCAGAACCTTTGGGTCATTTTATTGATGAATCTCTGTATAGAATTGTATGTATAAGTCATATTTGCTGTTTTAGGCACTAAACTGAAAGCAATCTGTTCCAGTACGACATTGAAAATAGAATTTGGCAGCTTTATTGATTATATTTTCAACATCATTTTATTTATAAATGAAAACTATGAACTGATAAATTTTAGTTATTATTGTCAGCCTGGTCGATAATGCTTAAGTCTAATCTGCTAAAGTCTATCTAGGACAGAAAAAAAACAAATGTTAAAACATCAATATTGATTCAGCTTAGTGCCTTTTTGCTGATCACTGGATCAAGTCAATGGACGAGAATTTTAATTAAAAATCGGGTAATCAATCGTGTCTAAATCAGTATTAGTTATTAATTGTGGCTCTTCTTCAATCAAGTTTGCATTACTTCTTGAGGAACAGAACTTCCGTATTCATGGTTTAGCTGAGAACTTAGGCACAGAGAATGCTCGTATCAAAGGCGTGACTGTCGGTAACGAACCAGTCGATATCCATATTCCATTTGCAGATCATAAAAAAGCCCTTGAAGTTGGTTTGGAGCGTCTGGCTAACTATCGCCCAGATGCGATTGGTCACCGTGTGGTACATGGTGGCAGCCTGACCAAAGCAGAATTGATCAATGATGAAATTATTGAAAAGATTCGTGAAGCAACGCCGCTTGCGCCCTTACACAATCCGGCACATCTGATTGGCATTGAAGCCACCAAACGCTTGTTCCCAGACTTACCGCAAATAGCAGTATTTGATACCGCATTCCATCAAAGCATGCCAGCACATGCATATCGCTATGCCCTGCCAAAATTCTTATATACAGCCCATGGTGTGCGTCGTTATGGTTTCCACGGCACCAGCCATGCTTATGTTTCAGACCGTGGTTCTGAACTGGCAGGTAGCCTGAAACAAGGCGGCTGGTTAACAGCACATCTCGGTAATGGCAGCTCGACCTGTGCCGTGTGGAATGGGAAAAGTGTAGATACGTCAATGGGTCTGACCCCGCTTGAAGGTATTGTCATGGGCACCCGCAGTGGCGATGTCGACCCAAGCCTGCACAGCTTCCTGGCAAAGAACCTGGGTTGGGATATCTATAAAATTGACAAGATGCTGAATAGCCAGAGCGGTCTGTTGGGTCTGTCTGATTTGTCGAATGACATGCGTACCCTGATTGAAGCATCGGAACAAGGTAATGAAGATGCTGCATTAGCGATTGAAGTATTCTGCTACCGTCTAGCCAAATCTCTGGCAGCACTGAGCTGTGGTCTGCCACGTATTGATGGCTTGTTCTTCACTGGCGGTATTGGCGAAAATTCTGCCTATATCCGTGAAAAAACCATGACTTATCTGCCCCACTTCGGCTTCAACCTGGATAAAAGTGCCAATAATGACCTGAAACGTGGCACTGAAGGCCGTATCGATTCAGGTACAGGTCCACAAATCTGGGTAGTGCCAACAGACGAAGAAGGTCGTATCGCTCAAGAAGTACATAGCGTTGTAGAACTTGAAGTGGAGCAAAAAAACGCAAAAAAGTCTGAAGCTGAGGTAGCGCTTGCATAAGCAAGCAGGGCCACTTTTTAACTGATTTTTATTATTGTGTGACTGACGTAACTTATGAAAACGATTCTATTGGTTCCCACTGGGGAAGGCGTAGGCTTAACTTCTGCATGTTTAGGCCTGATTTATGCACTGGAATGCCAAGGGGTTAAAGCTGGCTTTCTCAAACCTTTTGCTCAGGAATTGAATGAAGTCGAAGACCGTACTACGGCTTTGTATCGTCATATTTCTCAAAGTGAAACTGTTGAACCAATCCGTTATAGCAAAGTCTTGCAGCAGATTAATCTGGGTGAACAGGATGAACTGCTGGAAGAAGCGGTACGTCTGCATCGTCAAATTGCCAGACAACATGACCTGATTATTGTCGAAGGTCTATTGCCAAATGCTCAGGACAGTTTTGCCGATGATCTGAATGCCTCGCTGGCGCAGGCTTTGGATGCCAAAGTGATTGTGGTCAGCAATGCCAATATCCAGCAGCCAGGTCAGACTGCCGATAAAGTTGAAAACCAGATTCGCAACTTTGGTGGCGCCAGTTCAACCCGCCTGTCTGGCATCCTGTTGATGCGAACCAAAGGTCTGCCTGAAGAATCTGCACAGATTCCTGTAACGCTTGATCCGGATTTACGTCTTGCAGAAGAAACCACACAATTTATTCGTGCCATCCAGCAAACCCATCCACATATTGGTTCAGAAAAGTTACCTGTAATTGGACTGGTGCCTTTCAGTAAAACTTTAAGTGTGCCGCGTATATCTGATCTGGCGGCACATATTCAGGCCTACTGGATTAATGAAGGCGAAGCGAAACAGCGCCGTGTCCAGCACAGCAGCCTGATTTCGGCCAATATTGAACATGAATTGCATAAATTTGTAGCGGGTGAATTGATCATCAGTGCATCTGACCGGATTGATGTGTTATTGGCCAGCAGTCTGGCCAGCAGCAATGGTATTCCTTTGGCTGGCTTGGTGCTAACTGAACATCATCAACCAAATGATCACGTACTGGAATTTTGCCAGACCGCCATCAAACAAGGTTTACCAATTTTACATACACCGCTTAGTACCTTTGAAACCGCACAAAAACTGGTAAATCTCAGCAATGAAATTCCAGTAGATGATACGGAACGTGCAGATCAGGTCACGCGCTTTGTTTCGAGTCACATCAATCCGGAATGGCTCGGTCAGATGTTGAATGGTTCTTATAAGCCACGTCTCTCGCCTTCAGCCTTCCGGCATGAACTGGTACAAAAATCGATTGCGGCCAAAAAACGTATTGTATTACCTGAAGGTGATGAACCACGTACGATACAAGCTGCAGCAATCTGTCAGTCGCGTGGCATTGCACAATGTATTTTATTGGCCAATCCCGAATCTGTTTTAGAAGTGGCAAAAGCTCGTGGTATCGAATTGCCTGAAGATCTGGAAATTCTGGATCCGGATCTGATTCGTGATAACTATATCGACAAGATGGTCGAGCTACGTAAAGGCAAACTCAACGAACTGCAAGCGCGTGAACAGCTGCAAGACACTGTGGTGCTCGGCACCATGATGCTGGCGCTGGATCAGGTTGATGGTCTGGTCTCTGGCGCGGTACATACCACGGCCAATACCGTACGTCCTGCCTTTCAGCTGATCAAGACTGCACCGGATTATTCATTGGTTTCTTCTGTGTTCTTTATGCTGCTGCCAGATGAAGTCTATGTTTATGGCGACTGTGCGATTAATCCTGATCCAGATGCAGAGCAGCTGGCCGAGATTGCGATTCAATCAGCAGATTCTGCCAAAGCCTTTGGCATTGACCCGCGGATTGCCATGATTTCTTACTCTACCGGAACTTCAGGTATGGGTGCCGATGTCGAGAAAGTGGCTGAAGCAACACGAATTGCCAAAGAACGTCGTCCTGACCTGCTAATTGATGGGCCATTACAATATGATGCTGCCTCGGTTGAAAGTGTTGGCCGTCAAAAAGCACCAGATTCACAAGTGGCCGGACGTGCCAATGTCTTTATTTTCCCGGATTTAAATACGGGTAATACGACTTATAAAGCTGTGCAACGTGCTGCCAATGTAGTCAGTGTCGGGCCAATGTTGCAAGGTTTGAACAAACCGGTGAACGACCTGTCTCGTGGTGCTTTGGTCGATGATATTGTATTTACCATCGCCTTAACCGCGATTCAGGCAGAACAGCAGGCTCAATAAATTTAATAGCTCCGCACTCACCACCCTCTCGCAAGATGGGGTGGTTTTTTTAATCATTTTTGTTCTAAAGTCGGACATTCTATAATCTGTCGATTACTTTTCTAAAAATAAAAAATGCTCTCAAAGAGCATCACATCAACACTGATCTTAAATGGAACCGCATCTACTTACACTTACTGAAAGTTGAAAATCTACTCACATTTTTAGCGCTCACGCAAATCGATGAAATGCGTTATATGACCGGCTTGAAATGGCATTTTACACTTGAAGATATGCAGGCACATAGTCAGCGCTGTTTGGCTGATCCAACCCGTTATGACTTTGCGATTTGTTTAAACCATCATGATGAAATGATCGGTAAACTTTGAATTCTAGAAATCAATCTTGTGCTCAACATGCTGAATTTTGTATTGCAATCTCAACAATCACTTGGACAGCTCAAGGCTGTGGCAGTGAAGCGCTCAAGTTGGTCAAAGAGTTTTTCTTTAAGCCATTACAACTCAAAAGTCTTTGGACATAATTGAGGTGGAAGTCGTGCCTAGGAAAAATGTGGTTTTCAAACGCTAAAAATCATACAAAATGGTTTTGAATATGAAGGGAAATTTTCAGATAAAATCATCATACAGGCTCAAAATCCATTTCTGGCAGAATGCAAAACCAAATAAAAAAGAATCAACTACGCATAATAAATGCCAGTCTTTCGAACTGGCATTTTCAACGATTACTAGGGTGTGTCCTCATTTGGCTTTGCACCAAATAAATATACAGGCTATACGAATCATAGATTTATAATTGCGTGCCAGTTTATCAAATCGAGTTGCAATAGCACGGAAATGTTTTAATCTC
>NZ_VPAU01000018.1:0-57648 GCF_013419095.1 Acinetobacter sp. YH12105 | reverse complement strand
TAAGCCTGCCGCCAGCGTTCAATCTGAGCCATGATCAAACTCTTCAGTTTAAAATCAGTAGTGCCTAAAGGACACCAATCTTGGCTCATCAATTTTCTGACAAATATTTCTCAAATAAACTTCGAGTAATTTCTACCATTCAATCAATGAAAATAATTTCGATCGATCAACCAGTAAAAATCCACACAAGTTGTTCTTCATAATCTCTTAATGATCTTCTTGTTACTTCGTCAGTAGCAAGCTAGGTCGGCTATGTTACACTAAATTTTGTTAGTGTCAACAAGTAATTTAAATTATTTTAAACTTTCTCCTAAAACCCAATCTCAACACTTCGTGCTAAGTTGCTGTTTTATCAGAAGTTTTAATCTTCATCACTGCCGATGGATGTGCATTCTACAGCATTTCAGAGCGCTTGCAACACTTCTTGCAAAGATTTTTTATCGTGTGTTTGTTTTATAAACCAATAAAAATATAAATAATTGTTTTTTATATAAAATTTATTTTAATTATTTTTGATTTTCATGTGATCTAGCTAAGAACTCTCACCCAAGTAATTACAACCAATTGTTTTAATTAAAATTATTTAAAAAAATCATTTATTACGCACTCCCTATTGCTTAAGGCGTAGTCAATTCTTGTTTTATTCTTCACCGCCCTGACGCTTATATAGACAAAACTTGTTTTATACGGCCTTCTTCCTAGAAATTGGCACTCTATTTAAATATGCAAAATAAACTCCGACCTTAAAATTAAAAAAGCCATTGCTTAAGAGCAATGGCTTTTTCAAAAGATTAGACAACAATTAAAACTTCATACTGACTCTTGCCCAGTAGTTACGGCCAATATTGTTAAATTGCTCATTGGCAGCAAATCCAAAACCAGAACTGCCCATCTTGTTCAAATGCTCGGCATAGGTACGATCTAGGACATTATCGACCCCCACAGAAAGATCTACCCCATTCGTAATGTGATATGTGCCATTTAAAGACAGTGCGCCAAAGCCTGCACTTTTCTTAACATCATAACCAACGATATTCCCTTCACGCTCACTAATTCGGTTTTGACCATCGACCAAACGCCAGTAAGCACCCAAAGTATAATTATCCTGGATATAACGTAAATTCACCCGAGCCTCTAAAGGTGAAATCTGTGGCAACGGCGTATTATCAGTGGTGTTTTCACCCCATGCGTACATGGCACTGACATCAGCCTGAATCGCATCACTAAACTGATAACCAATGCCCGCTTCTGCACCTGCAATGACAGCATCGACATTTCGTGTTTCAGCTTGATCGTTTGCATTGTATTTGGTCAAAATAAAATCTTGAATCAAGCCTGTATAGGCAGATACCCATGAACTTAGGTTTCCATGTTCATGTTGGTAACCTAAATCCAACTGTAGGGTTTTCTCAGTATCAATGCTTTTAAAGGTATTGGTATTACCATTCCCTGTTTTAGGACTGAATAATTCCCAGTAATCCGGCATACGTTCGACATAGCCCACGCCAATATAGGTCTTACCATCGTCATGCTCGGGATGATGATTTTCAAAACGTACAAAGGCACTCGGTAGAGTTTCTTTACGTTCCTGATTTGACTCCACTGCTTCTACATTGACCTGATCCAGACGCAAACCAGACACTAGCTTATTGTTATCACTAAGCTGATAACTGAGCTCACCAAAAGCCCCAACAGACTGGAATTCCATATCTTTAGTACGTGACTGATTTTGATACGGCGTCATCAGACTTCCGTTACGTTTAGTATGTTGGTTATTCTGACTATCGATACCAGTAATCAGCTGTAATTTATTCCATTCATTGGTCATTGCCATACGAGCATTCAATGTTTTACGCGCAACATTGCTCGCCATGGGCATACTCATCATGGGACTAGCCTGAAACTCACGCAGACTATAATTATCCATGACATGATCATTAAAGTTATAGTTCACCTGTGCTTCAATCTTTTGAATCACATCGCTAATATTTTTCTTTTCGAGCTTTAGACCGAGACTTTCACGGGCAAATTTCGATCCATCCATAGCCCGACCAGCATAGACTGCTTCAGCATCCGCTTTACCACCGGTCAGTTCTACCCAGGTATTTTCATCAGGTGTCCAGCCTAAAGCCAGATCCGCATTCCAGCGCTCCCAATCCGAAGGAACAATGGTGCCATTTCCATCTTTATAACTGCCAGATACAGAACGGTTGGTATTCAGACGGATATATTTCTGCTCATCGCCTGCTGCCACTTCAATATTCTGATCCAGTCGGTCAAATGAACCCATCAAGACACTTGTTTGACCACGATAGTTTTTATCATCTTTAAACTGTTCCGGACTGCGCTCAAAAATCACGGTTGCGGCAGATCCAGTATTGGCATATTGAACCGTTTGCGGGCCTTTGATCACCGTAATCTGGTCGTAACTTTCTGGGGAAATATATGAGGTGGGTGAGTCCATCCGACTTGGACAGGCCCCCAGGTTTTCAGTGCCATCGGTCAGGATTTTAATTCTTGAACCAAACATACCCCGGAAAGTCACATCACCATTGGTGCCGGCACCGCTATTCACTGCACTAAAACCGACAATACTTTGTAAATAGTCTGCACCATCTGATGCCGGAATCGGTTGAATCGGCTGTTTCGGATCAGCACGGACAATCAGTCCATTGGCATCATTACCTGCTGTAGAAGTCACCACAATCGGTGCCAAAGTTTGCACGGGCATCGTTTCATTTGCCATTGTGGCTGGTGAATAACAGATAACACAAATCGCAGCCGCAAGTGGCTGTAAAAAAAATTTAGGCTGAGCCATTTTTTTATCTCACTGAATACATAAAAAAGCATGGCTTGAGTCAATAACAACCCAAGCGAAAAATGCAGGTTTATGCAGGCAGTGGCGGCGCTCGTCCCTGAGGAATTAAAAAGAGCTGCTGAAGGACAAACCAGACATGCTTAAAGGTTTTTTGATAAGCAATTAAACGTACCTGAATCCGGTCAAGTACCTGTTTGATATCCAGATCCGGCGGTAAGACTAAATTGGCATAAACCGTACAGTATTGACACTGATGATTGGCATCATGATGATCATGCTGAATATGACCAGATTGGACTTTGAAATGGTGATGTTCACTGGCACTATGCTGTGTATGAACGTCTGTCGCGATAAGAAGCGCACGCGTGATGGTTTCGCAGACCGGAGCAACCTGATATTGCGTCGGTAACAAAGGCTGTAAAAATACAGCAATCTGTAGAAACACAGCTGCAAATGCAAATAGCAGCCCCGCGCGTAAAAACACAGGCCACTCCTAAAATATGCTCATGTCGATTATAACAAAGCCCAATCAGAATTGGGCTTTGTTGGATCATTAAAATAAATTAAAAAAATATCCTAGCGTTTAACTGCCACCTTGTCTTTATTACGCTGGCGTACCAGTTTTTCTACTTTTTCACGTGCACGTTGACGTTTTAATGGCGATAAATAATCAACAAATAATTTGCCACTTAAGTGATCCATTTCATGTTGAATACACACAGCGAGAAGTCCGTCAGCTTCGAGTTCAAATGCTTGACCTTCCAGATTAATTGCCTCGATTTTTACACGTGACGGACGGTCAACTTTATCGTATATTTGAGGAACTGATAGACAGCCTTCTTCGTAGGGCTGCGTTTCTTCAGTCAATGGTGTAATTTTGGGGTTAATAAACACCATCGGTTGATCTTTATTTTCAGACAGATCCATAACAATCAGCTGAATATGACGATCCACCTGAGTCGCGGCAAGTCCGATACCTGGTGCTTCATACATGGTTTCAAACATATCTGCAGCGAGCTGACGAATTTCATCAGTCACATCTTCGACAGGTTGTGCAATGGTACGAAGACGGGGATCCGGGAAACTTAAAATAGGTAATAAGGCCATACTGCGTCCTCAATTATGCCATTGATCAAAAAACCAAATGAAGGGAATGCTTCATCAAAAAATGTGTGTAAGATCGTTATTATAACGCAACTACGCACATAATTTTAGGAATTATGATAATGAAAAAGGTTTTGAAGGGCATGCCATTTTTTAGTGCCTTGGGGTTTAAAAATCAGATGCTGGCACTCGCCGTTTGTGTCGGTGTCGGTATGGGGACTATTCATTCTGCCGAGGCCGCACCTGCACGTAATGTCAATCCGCCGGCATTAAAAGCCAGTGCACCCAATATTTATGTGGTCAAAAAAGGCGATACCCTCTGGGACATCTCAAAACGCTTTTTGAAAAACCCGGTGCGTTGGCCTGAAATCTGGGCCAGCAACAAGCATGTGAAAAATCCACATTGGATTTTCCCGGGCGATCGCCTGTTGATGTGTGATTACCAGGGCCGTCCGATTATTGGCAAAGATGAAGGTGATGGTTGTGACGGTATTATCAGCCGCTATCTGGGCAGCACCTCTCTGCAACCTCAGATTCGGGTTGAATCTTTAAACAATACCATTCCAGTGATTCCACTAGAACATATCAAACAGTGGCTAGAGCGCTATACCCTGATGGCGCCTGATTCAGTTCAAGGCACCCCATACATTCTTGGAACTGCAGATCAGCGCGTACTGGCGGGCAAAGGCCAGAAAGTCTATGTACGTGGTAACGGTCTGGTCGTTGGTCAACGCTATGCCGTTTATCGTGAAGCTGAGCCTTATGTATTTACCGATGCCAATGGCAAGAAATATACTGCTGCACTCGAGCTGCAACAGGTGGCATCTGGTATTGCGGTACGTAGTGAAGGTGAGGTAACCACACTGGAGCTGACTGACAGTTATAACGCGGAGGTGCGTCGCGGTGACCGCGTACTGGCTGAATACGACCCGATGTTACCGACGCTGTTCTACCCAACCAATGCAGAAAGTATTGTGCCTGGTGGTCAGATTGTGCGTGTATTGGGGTCGATTGGTACTGCAGCACGTCATAGTGTCGTCACCCTTGACCGTGGTACGGCACATGGCGTTCAGACAGGTCATGTCTTTAGCGTAAACCAGAAAGGTGAAGTGGTGACTGATCCGAAGACTAAAGAACGGGTGCAATTGCCAGGTGAGCGTATTGGTCAGGTCATGGTCTTTAAAGCCTTCGATCAATTGAGCTATGCCTATGTGCTGGATAGCGAGCTTCCAATTAAAGTGGGTGCCGGCATTCAGCCTCCTTTGTTAGAAGACTAAGGTTGCAAAGTGGGATGATGTTGATAGATCAGCATCATCTCAATTATTTTCATTCATACCAATAATAAGAAGACGCAAAAATAGGTCTCACTATGTTGAACAGATTGTCGACATCACAAATCAATGCCATCACGCTGTGGTATTTGGTGCAACATTCCCTCACCAGCTTTTATAAAATCAGTCGGCATTATGCAGATCTTGCGGATGCAGTCCATTGTTCTCAAATCGAGACCTGGCAAAAGCTCGGCCTTCATAAAAATCATATTCAACGCCTGAAAGACTTTCAAAGCAGCGAATCTCAAACCCATTTTCAGCACAGTCTAGAACAGATTCAGTTGCACAGTGATTTTGTGCTTTTGCATACAGATGCTGAATATCCACAACAACTGAGTCATTATGAGCATAAGCCGCCAATTCTGTTCGGGCAGGGACATGCAGATCAGTTACTCCAGCCACAAATTGCAATTGTTGGCAGTCGCAAGCCAAGTCCGCACGGACAGCAAGTCGCCTATGACTTTGCCTTTTATCTGAGTGAGCAAGGTTTTTATATTAATAGTGGCTTGGCACAAGGGATTGATGAAGCAGCACATCGGGCTGCGCTACAACATCGACGAACGATTGCAGTGATGGGTACAGGGATCGAACAGACCTATCCTGCTGTACATCAAGCACTACGTCAGCAAATGATTAACCACGGTGGTACAGTTATTACTGAGTTTTTACCTTTTACCCCACCCTTGCAGCAGCATTTTCCACGGCGCAACCGAATTGTCAGCGGCTTAAGTCTTGGGGTGATTGTGGCAGAAGCCGCGTTAAAAAGTGGTTCATTGCTTACGGCACAATGGGCAGCGGAACAAGGCAAGAACATATTTGCAATTCCGGGGCATATTTACAGTGAACATCATCAAGGTTGTCATCAACTGATTCGTGAAGGTGCAATTTTAATTGACCATCCACAGCAAGTGATTGAGGATTTAGCCCTAGCAACACAGTGGCAAGCGAATGCAAATCACTTCAAAAAAGATACTTATCCTGAGCAAGAGCGCACTATCCCGCCCCATTTAATTCATCTTTATAATCAACTCGATTGGGTCGGACAGAGTCTGGATCAGCTCAGTTTTCATTTACAACAGGAAGTATCTTCCTTGACCAGTCAATTGATGGAACTTGAGCTGCTCGGCTTGAGTACTCAACAAGCGGGCATGTATCAGCGTTGTCGTCCACTGAAATAAAGTTCACAATAGGGCTTTGTTGTTTTGTATAAGGTATTCACATGATTACTACCTCTGTTGCTGAAGCAGCAGCATGTCTTAAAGACGGACAAGTCTTGGCATATCCTACAGAGGCTGTTTGGGGCTTGGGTTGCGACCCTTATAATGAACAGGCATTTCATCAGATTTTAAAATTGAAACAGCGCCCGATTGAAAAAGGGGTGATTCTATTGGCAGCGCATATTTCACAGGTGGAACATCTGCTGCAAGATTTAACTACAGAAATGCGTGAACAAGTGATTGAATCCTGGAGCAATGACAGACCCGCTGAACGCGCCATTACCTGGCTGCTTCCCGCGCATCAGGAGATTCCGGCCTGGATTAAGGGCGATCATCCCAAAGTGGCGGTTCGCGTTACCAACCATCCACTCTGTATGGCACTGTGTCAGGCCTTTGGCGGTTTTATTGTGTCTACCAGTGCCAATCCTGCAGGATTGGAACCGGCACGTTCACTGCAAGATGCGATTCGCTACTTTGATCAGAATCTGAATTATCTGAATGGTGACTTAGGGTTAAGCCAGCAACCGAGCCGGATTATTGACGCCGTCAGTGGGGCGATTATTCGCGACTAAGTTGGTTCTCAGTCGACTCAGATATTCAAGCTCGACTAAAGTTTTAAGACAAAAAAAAGCTCAACCATATAGGGATGGTTGAGCATAAAAAAGGATGTGCATAAATCACATCCAGAGGGTTCAGAAATCTCTGGGAGTTTGATAAAACAAGGAAAAATATGTTTAATCATTCTCGATGGACGCATTATGAGAGAAAATTAGTGCAACGACAAGTACAATAAAAAACTCAATTAATACATATTTTCTATTAATACTAGGCAACTTTTAACCAAAATTCAAACTATCTTGCTCTTTCTATTCCAGTTTTAAAATAAATTAAGATTTTTATATTTATTTTCACATTTAAAAATTGGGATTTAACAGGCTATTTCAATTAAAAAACCTTGATTGTTTGCTTAATATTTAAACAATTAATATCTTGATAAACTGTTCCTTAGCTTATCACTTTGCTCTTCCCGGATATTGTGCCCATATAATTCCCAGTAAAATGATACCGCCTCCAATACTGTGATACATGGTCCAGGCTTCACCTAACCAGAGATAGGCGACTATCGCGGTAAAAACCGGCATCAGATTCATAAAAATACTGCTACGATTTGGACCGAGTTGCTGTACCGCCATCATCCAAAAAAACGGGGCTAAAATAGAAGGAAAAATTCCGGCATAAACAATACTGGCTGCATTATGGCTATTGATACTGTCCAGACCGAAGTAAAGTACCAATGGAATATGATAGAGACAGGCCATAAAAATCTGGATATACAGACTCAGCAACAGTGGAATCTGAATCTGCCATTTTTTCAGCAAGACACCATAGCAGGCATAGAAAAATACTGCGATCAGCATCAGCAAATCACCGATATAACTGTCGCCCACCGTCAAGAAATGCAACCCCTGCCCTTGGGCCATGACATACATCAGCCCAATAAAAGACAGCAGACTCCCCAGTACCGCAGCCTGTGTCGGGCGAATTTTTAAGACGAAAATACCCACAATAATGGTAAAAATAGGAATAAAGGCATTGATCAGCCCCATATTGGTCGCAGTGGTAAAGTGTGCAGAGCTATAGGCCAATCCTTGATACAGCACCATCCCCAAGGCACTCAAAACTGCAAAGTGTCCAAGATGTGGGCGAATCTCTGGCCAGGCTGCTTTGACCTTGGGCAACAGAAATGGGCTTAAAATTAGCAGTGCCAGTACCCAGCGGTAAAAACTGATACTGATGGGAGAAATATAATCCGCCACATAACGTGTCACCGTCATGTTTAAGGACCAAATAAAAACTGCAGCCAATGGCAATACCATTGCCCACCAGACTGCTTTGTGCTGCTGTGTCATACCCTCATCCATGTGTCGCTTGTCTTGTTATTTAGCGATTGCTATTTGCGCACCCTAGCATAATAGATTTTTCACATGATATTCAGGCAATTTACCGATTTAAGCCTCCTGCCTCAGCAGCTGTTACTTGTATTGAATCTAAATACCCGTTAAAACAAAGATCGATTCAGTCTGAATAAACAGGAAATCTAATGACTCGCTCTGTATATGACATTCCAGTCAAAACCATTCAAGGCCCGGAAACCACCTTAAACCAGTATCAGGGCAAGGTATTGCTTGTGGTGAACGTGGCATCGAAATGTGGTCTGACTCCGCAATATGAAGGTTTGCAAAAGCTGTATAAAGACAAAAAAATGCAAGGTCTGGAAATTCTGGGCTTCCCTGCCAATAACTTTCTGGAGCAGGAACCGGGTAGCGAAGCAGAGATTCAGGAATTCTGCTCTGTCAATTATCAGGTCGACTTCCCGCTCTTTGCTAAAATTTCTGTGGCGGGCGAAGACAAGCATCCGCTCTATACCACGCTGACTCAAGCTGTACCAGAGCGGATCGGTGAAGGCCCGTGGTGGAAAGATCTGGTCGATTATGGCCTGACTCCAAACCAACCGCCTGAAGTGTTATGGAACTTTGAGAAATTTCTGATCAATAAGAATGGCGAAGTGGTTGCACGTTTTGCGCCTGACATTACTGCAGATGATCCGCGAATTGTGGATGCGGTAAATGCCGAACTGGCCAAATAATTGCTAATCGCAAAGTAAGTATGTATTTACCCAATAGATACTTACTTTGTAATTTAAACACAGCGAGTTAAATACATAATGATTCATATAAATCCTATCTATAAGTCGCCCTCAACTTTTATTTTTGGCTATAGTTCGTCGCCTGTTCATCAATCTAACAGGCCTAATCTGCAACGATCCTCGGTTAGATTAACAATACACTTGAAGCAATAAACCATTGAGTAAAAGCAAGCGTATTTTCTATATCAAATGCATTCTACGCGTATGAGAAACCCGTACTGGATCAAGTGAATAGGGAGAATGTAAGCATGCATATCCAGAACTCTCCGTTTCTTAACATCATTACAGCCCAAACAATTTATTGAGTTGAAAACGTGAGTTTTATCTTTATTTTTTAAGCATTTTTAATCGAAGACGGTCTGCGCTTCAGTAAATTTGTTATAACTTTGCAACAATCTTTTTTATCTCCATAGTTTGTCCCTATATTAAATCATGAAATATTTCCACCTGCACCGAGACCCTGATTCCATGTCCAAGATTCTTGCCAATGCCGTTCTTCCTTTTGCATTATTTAGCTCAGGGATTTTACTGATGGGATGTGAACAGGCAGTTGAAGCACCCACTGAGCAAGCGGAAACTCGTAGTTCCGATCTTGACACTGCCAGCCAGCCGCAAACTGGCGCTACAGCAACAACTGAGCTTAGATCGGGCAATATGTTTTATATGGTTCGTGATGTGGCTGACTTACAGCTGAAAGCAGGCAGTTATGTGGAACAGTTGAAGCAGACTCAGACCGAGCTACAAAGTGCAGTAGAAGCCAAGGATACTCAGCAACTGCAGTCCACCGCAACCCAGTTACAACAGCAACTCAACAGCTTTAATCAGGTACTCGGCAACCTGAACTTAAAAAGTCAGGAAATTGACCAGATCCGCAGCAATATCATGAGTGCCAATCAGCAAGTCTTGGCCTCACCGCTGTTGAATGGTGACATGGATTTAAGCCAGATCGACCTGAAAAAAATTGAATCGCAGATGGTCAATGTGCAAGCTGAAATGATCAAACTGGCGGGGCTGCTGATCCAGAATCCAGAGCAAAAATCAGACAGTACGACTGAACAGGAAAATACCTAAACCTTCATCTAAGGCGATAGATCGGAAAGCATCTTCCTCAATCGCCTTATCTGCTTTACACTGTGATTTATTATAAAAACTAATTTAAATTAAAAGCTTATATCTAATAAAATAATCAGGAGTTCAATCATGTCGAATTCAGTGCTGTATTCTGTTGTTCCGGTCGAATCCCGACTTGACCTGAAAGATCCCTTTATTTTCACTGTTCACCATCAGGATCATTATCCACAAGGCAATGCCGAATTAGGGCCAGTTACACCGCCGTATCAGCATGAATATGACATGTATTATGGCGAGCAAATTCCCGGCTTTCCGGAGCATCCGCATACCGGTTTTGAAACCATTACCATTGTCGAATGCGGTTATGTCGACCATTTTGACTCGCTCGGAAACTCGGGACGTTATGCCGCAGGTGATGTGCAATGGCTGACCACCGGCAATGGGGTACAGCACTGCGAAATGTTTCCTTTAGTTCATCAAGATCAGGATAATCCTCTGGAGCTGTTTCAAATCTGGCTGAATTCCTCACCGGAACAGAAAACGCAGCCGGCCGATTATAAAATGTTGTGGCGTGAACAGATTCCACATGTACTTTCAGCCGATACAGCCGGAAGTAAAGCGGATATTCGGGTCATTTCAGGGCAGTTTAAAGACACCGAAGCACTGGATCGTCCACCCCATTCTTGGGCAGCACCTACTGAAAACAGGGTCAATATTTATATGATCACACTTGCGCCTGAGGCTGAACTCATTATTCCGGCAAGTACTGCGAGCGCGACGCGTTTTTGTTATTTCTACCAAGGCAAAAGCCTGGAGCTGGAAGGACAGAAAATACAGGTCAAGCATCTGATAGAACTCAAACCAGATCAGGATATTCATCTCAAAGGTGGTTTACTGGAATCACATATTTTATGGCTAGAAGGTGAACCGATTGGTGCGCCTGTGGCAATGCGTGGGCCCTTTGTGTTAAATACTCCGCAGGAACTGGATGCTGCTTTTCGCCGTTATCGTGACACCCAGTTTGGTACTTGGCCTTGGCCAAACGCTGAACTATCATTTCCACGAGAACAACCTCGTTTTGCCAGTTATGACGGTGGTCAACGCGAAGAATATCCAGAACAAAGAAGCCACTGAATAGTGGCTTCTTTGTCGAGTCAATATTTTATTTCTTCGGGCTTTTGACCACGACCAGTTTCTTTTGCACAAATTCTTTGAAACCATCAATCGAGAGTTCATGGCCATAACCGGAGTTCTTCATCCCGCCAAATGGTAATTCCGGCGTGGTATCGGTAAACCAGTTGATCCAGATCATGCCGGTTTCCACCCGTGACGCCAGTTGTTTAGCGCGCTCAATATCTTGCGCATGGATCACGCCGCCCAGACCATAATTAGAATCATTGGCAATTTCGACAATTTCATCATCATCTTTTGCGACATAAATTTGCGCCACCGGACCAAAGAATTCTTCATACCAGGCTTCATTTTCACGCGTGATATTTTCCAGAATGGTCGGTGCATAGAAATTGCCTTGATGTTCTACGGCTTTAGCACCAGTAACTACAGTTGCACCTTGCGCTACGGCTTTTTCGACTTGTTTGGTGAGCTTTTCTAAGGCATCTTTTGAAGACAGTGGCCCTAGCGTGGTTTCCGGATTAAGCGGATCACCGAGTTTCAATTGCTCAAAGGCTTTGAGCATGCCAGCTTTAAACTGTTCGGCAATTTTTTCATGCAGGATAAATCGTTTCGCCGCCGTACAGACTTGGCCGGCATTATTGACCCGGGCCTGACAGCCTAATTTAATTGCGCGTTCCAGATCTGCATCATCCAGTACGATAAATACATCATTCCCGCCCAGTTCCAGCGTTGATTTTTTAAGATGTTTTCCGGCCTGTTCAGCGACTGCACTGCCCGCACCTTCTGAACCTGTGAGTGCCACACCACGTACACGTTTATCGGCAATCACGTCTTTCACCTGATCGGAACTGATAAACAGATTGGTCCAGACGCCTTTGGGTGCGCCTGCATCCAAGACCAGTTGCTCAAAGGCTTCCGCACATTGCGGTACAATGCCAGCATGTTTTGCCAAGACTGGATTACCAATGGCGCAGTTTGGGGCAAAGACCCGCATCAGTTGATAAAACGGGAAGTTCCACGGTTCAACTGCCATGATAATACCCAGTGGATGATGCTCGACCCACGCTTCACCCAAATCGGTCTGATAAGACACTGGCGCTAAAAATTCTTTGGCATGATCCGCATAGTATTCTGCAATTTTGGCGCAGGTTTCGATTTCACCTTCACTCTGCTTAATCAGTTTCCCCATATCCTGGGTCATAAGCTTGGCCAGTTCAGCTTTTTGCGCTCGCATGTTGGTAGCCAATTTACGCAGTACTGCAATACGGGTATCGACCTGCTGTGACCATTCTGACTTTAGGATTTTTTCTGCGCTATCGAGTGCATTTTGAATATCTTGATCGCTATGGGATGGGTAGTCTTTCAATTTTTGATTGGTAAATGGATTAATAGATTGATAAGCCATGGTTTTCCCTTTTTCAATTATAAGTTTTGCCTGTTCTAAACTTCTATCGTATTAAGCTATAACAAGCGAAATCTGTTCGAATCATTTAACTTATCACTGATTTTTTTATGGTGTGTGCAGGTTTACAGATTGGTTCAAAACATTACTGAGAAAGGGTAAAAGTTATATCGAGTGGTACAAATTAAAATTTATTTAAGAATCGGAAATGTAAAACCAACACTCTCAAGATCGATACTTGCAAAAATTCCAAGCTAAAACAAATAATCTAAATCAGCTGTTTTAAGGTGATGCTAAAAATATAAATTTCAAATTTTCAGGTGTGTAGTACATTATTCTATATAGTAGAAAAAAGAAAATTCATAATGAGTCAAATACCATCTAATATCATTCAAACAGCAGAAAACTATTTTGATAATACAGTTTTAGAAACGACTGATACTATTTTTCAAGAAATTTTAAAAGCTTTTCCAATAGCATCTTCAGGTTTAGCGATTTATAAAGTTTTCAGAAGCTATAACGAAAAGCAAAAATTAAAAAATATCCTGGAATTTATAAAGGAAGGTGAAAAGTTAGCATCAGGAACATTACTAAAAATCTTCAAGAATCAAAACAACTTAGAAATAGGTGGTGAATTACTCAATGCTTTAGATAAAGTCTATTTAATCCATCAATCTAAAATGCTCGCTCGTTTAGCTCTTTTATATGATGCGAAAGAAATAAATCGTGAAAATTTTTTAAGATATGCTCATATTATTCCTCAATTTACATCGTTTTTATTAGAAGGGTTAGAAAAAGCCTACTTATCATTTGAAATGAACAAATTCGAGAAGGATTACCGCCTTACGAATAATGAATGTAACTTTTCAGCATCTGAATTAGAAAAGTTTGGTTTTTTGTACGTAGTAGCTACATTTGGTTCTGGCAATAATTATGGTAGAGAAAAAGACTTAATCTTTTTTTATGAACACATATATAAAAACAAACATGATAAGAACCTATGAACCATAAAAAAACCACCCTTTCGGGTGGTTTCTTCAATCTTAAACCTGCAATTACATTGCGCGGTTTTTGATTTTGCGGATCGTTTCCAGCTGAGCAGCAGTTTCTGCAAGAGCAGCCAAAGCAGCAGCAGCGTCCAAATCGCCCTTTTGATTTGCTAGCAATTGTTCAGCGTGTTTACGCGCTTCAATAATTGCAGCTTCATCTAAGTTTTCTGCACGGACTGCAGTATCTGCAAGAACCGTAACAACATGCGGTTGAACTTCTAGAACACCACCAGATACATAGATTAATTCTTCTGTACCGTTTTCCAAAATAACGCGGATCGCGCCAGGTTGGAGCAAAGTTACCAGCGGAGCGTGACCAGGCATAATACCTAACTCACCGCCAGCACCTTTAGCAATTAGCATAGTTACAGTGCCTGAGTACAAAGACTCTTGAACACTTACAACGTCACATTGCATAGTCGCCATGAGAATCTCCTAAATTAGGGAACTAATTAAAGTTTCTCAGCTTTAGCAATCACTTCGTCAATACCACCAACCATGTAGAACGCTTGTTCTGGGATGTGATCGTATTCACCAGCTAGAAGACCTTTAAAGCCACGAATCGTTTCTTTAAGAGATACTAATTTACCAGGAGCACCAGTAAATACTTCAGCTACGTGGAACGGTTGAGAGAAGAAACGCTGGATTTTACGCGCACGGTAAACAACCAGTTTATCTTCTTCAGCAAGCTCGTCCATACCAAGAATCGCGATGATGTCTTTAAGCTCTTTATAACGTTGCAATACGTTCTGTACAGAACGTGCAATTTCATAATGCTCTTGACCAACAACTAACGGATCTAACTGGCGTGAAGTTGAGTCTAGTGGATCGATCGCTGGGTAAATACCAGAAGATGCGATGTCACGGCTCAATACAACAGTTGCGTCCAAGTGAGCAAACGTTGTAGCAGGCGATGGATCTGTTAAGTCATCGGCAGGTACGTATACCGCTTGGATTGACGTAATAGAACCAGACTTAGTCGATGTAATACGTTCTTGAAGAACACCCATCTCTTCTGCAAGTGTAGGCTGGTAACCTACTGCAGATGGCATACGACCTAGAAGTGCTGATACTTCAGTACCCGCTAGTGTATAGCGATAGATGTTGTCTACGAACAATAGTACGTCACGGCCTTTACCGTTTTCGTCTTTCTCGTCACGGAAATATTCAGCCATAGTAAGACCAGTCAACGCTACGCGTAAACGGTTACCCGGTGGCTCGTTCATCTGACCGTAGACCATTGCTACTTTGTCTAGAACGTTAGAATCTTTCATTTCGTGATAGAAGTCATTACCTTCACGAGTACGCTCACCAACACCAGCAAACACAGATAAACCTGAGTGAGCTTTCGCGATGTTGTTGATCAATTCCATCATGTTTACAGTTTTACCAACACCGGCACCACCGAACAGACCAACTTTACCACCTTTCGCAAACGGGCATAGCAAGTCGATGACTTTAATACCAGTTTCTAGAAGGTCAGTAGAAGCTGCTTGTTCTGCATAAGAAGGTGCAGAGCGGTGAATTGGTAAACGCGCTTCAGTCGCAACAGGACCAGCTTCGTCGATCGGGCGACCAAGAACGTCCATGATACGGCCTAGAGTCGCTGTACCTACAGGTACAGAAATCGGCGCGCCAGTGTTAACTACGTTCAAACCACGCTTAAGGCCTTCAGTAGAACCCATTGCAATAGTACGAACTACGCCATCACCAAGCTGTTGCTGAACTTCTAAAGTAGTTTCAGTACCATCTACTTGGAGAGCGTCATAGATCTTAGGAACGCTGTTGCGTTCAAACTCGACGTCGATAACCGCGCCGATGATCTGAATGATACGACCGCTATTCATTGCTGTCTCCTCAATTCAAAATAATGTTAAACGGCAGCGGCACCACCAACGATCTCAGAAATTTCCTGAGTAATCGCGGCTTGACGCAGCTTGTTATAAATAAGTTGCAGGCTCTTAATGATCTCGCCTGCGTTGTCTGTCGCTGCTTTCATAGCGACCATACGTGCAGACTGCTCACATGCGATGTTTTCAATCACACCTTGATACACCACAGACTCGATATAGCGAACCAACAAGCCATTTAAAAGCTCTTCAGCTTCAGGCTCGTAGATATAATCCCAACCGTATTGACGGTTAAGAGTCTTGTCTTCTTCAGCAGCAGCCAAAGGAACAAGTTGTTCGATCTTTTGATTTTGAGTCATGGCATTGACAAAGCCGTTTGACACTAGATAAATACGATCTAACTCGCCTTTATCATAAGCATCCAACATCACCTGTACAGAACCAGATAACTGCTCAAGACTTGGAGTATCACCGACTTGCGTCGTCGCCCCAAGCACTTTACCGCCGTAGTTTTTAAAAAACGAAACCGCTTTTTGACCAATTAAAGCAAATTGAACTTCAATTGACTGCTCTTGTTGCTGTTGAACGTGTTTAACCACTTTCTTGAACAAGTTAATGTTCAAACCACCAGCAAGGCCACGATCTGAAGACACAATGATATAGCCAACGCGCTTAACCGGGCGTTCAACCATATAACGGTGTTTGTATTCAGGGTTCGCTTGGACCAAATGAGCAATTACACGGTGCATATTTTCGGCATACGGACGGCCTTGAGCCATGCGCTCTTGCGCACGACGCATCTTAGAAGCTGCTACCATTTGCATCGCTCGAGTAATCTTTTGCGTGCTCTTGATACTAGCTACTTTGGCGCGAATTTCTTTTAAATTTGCCATACGCTTAACCTAGTATTCGAAAGCCCTTGCGAGCTTCCGAAGGTTGATTCCGTGAACCAAACCAACACTAATCTAGCAAGTTGCTAAATTAGTAAGTTTGAGTCGCTTTAAAGCTTTCAATACCTGCTTTGATTGCAGCTTCGATGTCTTTGTTGTAATCACCAGAGGCATCGATTTGTTGCATTAACGCAGCATGTTCTGAACGGAAGTAAGAAATCAACGCAGCATCAAAGTCTACGATTTTCTTAACGTCTACGTCAGCCATGTAGCCTTCGTTAGATGCATAAATTGAAACAGCCTGGTCAGCAATTGAGTAAGGAGCATATTGTTTTTGCTTCATTAACTCAGTTACACGTTGACCATGTTCAAGTTGCTTACGAGTTGCTTCGTCAAGATCAGAAGCGAACTGAGCAAATGCTGCCAATTCACGGTATTGCGCCAAAGCAGTACGGATACCACCAGACAATTTCTTGATGATCTTGGTTTGCGCTGAACCACCAACACGAGATACAGAGATACCCGCGTTCACAGCAGGACGAATACCTGCGTTGAATAATGATGTTTCAAGGAAGATCTGACCATCAGTAATCGAAATTACGTTGGTTGGTACGAATGCAGATACGTCACCCGCTTGAGTTTCAATAATCGGCAATGCAGTTAATGAACCAGTTTGGCCTTTAACTTCACCGTTAGTGAATTTCTCAACGTAGTCAGCAGATACACGAGAAGCACGTTCAAGTAGACGTGAATGTAGATAGAACACGTCACCTGGATACGCTTCACGACCTGGTGGACGGCGTAAAAGCAATGAAATTTGACGATACGCAACAGCTTGCTTAGACAAGTCATCATAAATGATTAACGCGTCTTCACCACGGTCACGGTAGTATTCACCCATTGTACAGCCAGAGTACGGAGCCAAATACAGCATTGCTGCTGGATCAGATGCACCTGCTGCGACAACAGTGGTATACGCCATAGCGCCAGTTTCCTCTAGCTTGCGTACCACGTTAGCGATAGTCGATTGTTTTTGACCGATTGCTACGTATACACATTTAATGCCAGAGTTTTTCTGAGCGATGATCGCGTCGATCGCCATTGCTGTTTTACCAGTTTGACGGTCACCAATGATCAGCTCACGCTGACCACGGCCTACAGGGATCATTGTATCTACTGATTTATAACCAGTTTGTACAGGTTGATCCACTGACTGACGCCAAATTACGCCTGGTGCTACTTTTTCAACAGCATCAGTTAATTTAGCATCGATCGGGCCTTTACCATCAATCGGGTTACCCAAAGCATCTACTACACGGCCTAAAAGTTCTGGACCAACCGGAACTTCTAATACACGACCTGTGCAACGCGCTTTTTGACCTTCTTGAAGGCTTAAGTAGTTACCTAAAACAACGACGCCCACTGAATCCTGTTCTAGGTTCAGTGCCATACCATAAAGGCCGCCGTCGAATTCGATCATTTCACCGTACATTGCATCAGCAAGGCCGTGAATACGCACAATACCGTCGGAAACCATAACAATGGTCCCTTCGTTCTTAGCGGTTGCGCTGGTGTCCAGATCGCCGATACGCTGTTTAATGAGCGCACTGATCTCGGATGGATTCAGTTGTTGCATTGCGCTATACCTCAATCTTTTTAAAGTTCAGTCTTCTTATTTCTTAAGCAAGAAGACGAGTACGCATTTTCTCAAGCTTGTTAAGCGCAGAATCATCTATCACTTGGTCGCCTGCACGAATAACTACACCAGCAATAAGCTCTGGTTTCACTTCTACAGAAACACTTACTGCAGCTTCGAATTTCTTCTCTAATGCATGCGTCAGTAATTGTTCCTGAACAGAAGTTAATGGGAATGCTGATTCAATCACAACATCCACAGTATTGTTATTCTGTGATTTGAGCTGTTCATATTCTGCAGCAATTTCAGGAAGAAGCGTCAAACGGTTGTTTTCAGCAAGCAATGTCAGGAAGTTAGACACTGCTGCAGTTTGGTCTTCACCTAAAACTTTGGCAAAAAGAGACACCTGCTCAGCAGGTGTAAGCTCCGGGCGATTTAGATAAGCTGAAAATGCTTCGTCTTGCACCGCAGCACTGAGCAATTCAAGTGCAGTTGACCAAGAGTCAGTTGCACCCTGCTCAGAAGCGTAAGCAAATGCTGCTTTTGCATAAGGGCGTGCTAACGTCAAGAGTTCAGCCATAATCTGCCTCTCTTAAAGTTTAGCAGCCAGCTGAGTCAGCATGGCATTGTGAGCTTCTGCATCAACTTGCTGGCTAAGAATTTTCTCAGCACCAGTCACTGCAAGAGCAGCCACTTGTTGACGCAATTCTTCGCGAGCAGAATTGATTTCGGTATCAACAGCTTCTTTCGCTTGTTGACGAATACGCTCACCTTCAGCAGATGCTTGAGTACGCGCTTCTTCTACCAACTGTGCTGCACGACGGTTCGCTTGTTCGATAAATTGAGCCGCTTGTGCTTTTGCCGTGTCCAGTTCAGCTTTCACTTGTGCTTGCGCATCTGCAAGGTCAGCTTTCGCTTTTTCAGCAGCATTTAAGCCATCAGCGATACGACGCTGACGTTCACTAATCGCATTGATTAGTGGTGGCCATACAAACTTCATGCAGAACGCGACAAAAATCGCAAACGCAATCGCTTGGCCAAACAATGTGAGGTTGATATTCATTGCAAATTCCTCAAATAGTGAATTTCGGAATTAAGCTGATTAACCTACAAATGGATTAGCGAAGATGAAGAACAAGCCAATACCAACACCGATCATAGGCACAGCATCAAGAAGACCTGCGATTAAGAACATACGAGTTTGAAGTTGCGGAGCCAATTCTGGTTGACGAGCAACAGCTTCAAGGAAACGGCCGCCTAGAAGACCAAAACCAATCGCAGTACCTAAAGCACCGAAAGCGATCAAGATAGCAGATGCAATTGCAACTAGACCTAAAGTGAGTTCCATGATAATTCCTCAGAGGTTAGGTTTTATACCAAATTAAGTTAAAAAATTGTGTGCCCAACCATCCGTTGACAGTTAGGCAATACCATTAATGCTTTTCGCTTGCCATACTCATGTACACGATAGTCAACATCATGAAAATGAATGCTTGTAGCGTAATAATCAAAATGTGGAAAATCGCCCAAGGCACAGACAACGCCCACTGGATCCAGAACGGTAATAACGCGATAAGAATGAAGATTAACTCACCCGCATACATGTTACCGAACAGTCGTAGAGCCAATGAAACTGGTCGCGCCAAGAAAGTGGTCAATTCCAACAATAAGTTGAATGGAATCAAAAGCACTTTAGCAACTGGGTTACTTGGGTTAAATGGGTTAAGTGCTAACTCACCAACGAAGCCGCCAACACCTTTCTCACGAATACTATAGAAAATGATCAAGAAGAATACAGAAATAGACATACCGAGGGTAACGTTTGGATCTGTAGTCGGAACAATTTTAAAGTAAACCTGATGAGGGTCTACACCCAGCATAGAAGCAATCGCGTGTTGAGCTACATAAGGAATAAAGTCAACAGGGATCAAATCCATCAAGTTCATGAGGAAAATCCACACGAAAATGGTTAAAGCTAAGGGTGCAATTAATCGAGACTTCCCGTGGAAGGTATCACGTACACTTGAATCTACAAACTCGATAATCATTTCAATTGCAGACTGGAACTTGGTAGGAACACCAGCATTAGCCGCTTTCGCAACCAACCAGAATAACAAACAGAAAATCAGACCCAGTCCGATAGACCAACCCATTGAATCCAAGTGAATAGCAGTGAACCCCATCTGTTGAGCTTCAGCACCGCTCTCGGCCAATTTCCATGTACCATCTGGCATTTTGCCATAGGTCATGTTGGTCAAGTGATGCTTGATATACTCGGTCGAAGTAAGGGCATGTTCTTCAGCAGCCATAAATCACACCTGGTCAATGTCAAAAAACTAATAGAACAAACGAATATCGCGTGCTGCTTGATATCTCGCCTGCTCCTGAAAAACTTTTCAATTTCTTGTTGTGTCTATACTCATTTTTGTAGACGTGACGCCCAAAACGGAGCGACCCACGACATGGCTTGAACAAGTATAAAACCACAAAACAACGCCACCGCTGACAACGGTTCGACATTGCTTAAAATTAAAATGAAACCAACAATCACAATTGCAAACTTTCCCATTAAGCCTTTATACATGTTCGAAAGAACTTGTTTAGACGCGCGGGCTCCTGCTGCTCGAAACGATTGCCACGAAAAATAACAAGTCGCGAGCCAACAAACGAGCGCACCTAATGCTGCACTCAGGGCTGCGGTTGAGTCTTTCACGACCCAGCCGATCAAGGCTGAAACAGGGATCATACAGGCTTGCAGGAGGACCAAAGCTTTCGCTAATCGTCGGTCAATCAAGCGACTAGTTCGGCTCATTATTTATTCACTCACAGCAATCATGCTTGACAAGTTTAACAGGTGATTATTTTTAATCGCAGGCATTATAGAGTTACACCCCTGAACATGCAATCTTTTCCCGACCTTAGTCGTGTTTTTTTAAATCTGGGCAATGCTGTTAAACTAATCAAAATCTGTCTATTTTTTAAATCATTAGCGTGCATTTAATACGCACTTCTGGGTTTCTGCTGCTAATTGCTGCCAGGCTTGCACAAAGTCCCCTGCCCCGCTCATGCTTTCATCGACATGCTGAAACACCACCGGTTTCAGTTTTCGGTACTGATTTTCACTGGCATGACCTTCGGCCAGAAGGCACATTTTAGGCTGTGGGCGATGATCCTGTAAGAACTTGATTTGTGCCACAGTTGGCGAGACATGTGGATCATCGGTCAGTGCGCCCATGAATTTCAGATTCAAGGGACGTTCCAGATATTGATAGGCATCATGATACGACCAGTAAGCTTTGGCTTTAGTGCTGGAACTATAACGCTGGGCCGTCGCAAACATGCTTTGCGCAAAGTCGCGTGCATTTTTCCAGTACAGTTCACGGTTCTCCGGCAATTGTTGCGAACGCAGCGCCGCAATAAAGAAGCCAATCCTTACGGCATTATTTGGATCGAGCCAGACATGCGTATCAATGGTATTTTTTAAGGCCTCACCACGCGGGTTACGCATCGGCAATGTGGTCAAAATACCGGATTCCAAAATAGCGATACCTTTATGACTGTCATTCAGCACTTTGGCCAGCGGTGCTTCATGCGCCTGACCCAGCCAGATCACCAGACCGGCATCCTGAATGATTTTACGATGTGCCGGGGTCAGACTGACATCATGTCCGCTCTGATTGGCCAGTAATAAAGTCGGCTGTTCCACGCCCTGGGTAATTTTCTTGGCAATCAGATAGATCGGCTGAGTCGAGACCACCAGACTTTGTGACCAACTGAGTGTGCTGAACAAAGCCAAAAGACCCATTGCAAGGAGACGGAACATGAGTAGAAATCACTTAAAAACGAGAAAATTAGTGAGTGTTATAATATAACAAAAATACAAAAATACCTATGCCCAATCGAAACTCTGAACGCTTCATGTTAAGATTTGAAATCTATTAATTTTCAGTTTCGCACTTGAGGTGAACTATGGGTTCTTGTTCGCACGAACACCACAACGCATTGCACGGCGTACACGACCATCCCAATGTCGCACAACGTCTTGCTGAAGCGGAAAGTCTTTGTGCAGCAACAGGCGCACGCCTTACCCCTTTGCGTAAAGAAGTGCTGGAACTCATTTTAAATGCGACTGGCCCGATGGGGGCTTATGATTTACTGGCACAAATGAAAAATGCCAGTGACCGTCCTGCGGCGCCACCTACGGTATACCGAACTCTGGATTTTTTATTGGATAAAGGGCTGATTCACCGCCTGACCTCGATCAATGCCTATATTCCTTGTTGCCATCCACGTGAAGGGCATCAGGCGGCTTTTTTAATCTGTACCGAATGTAAAGCGGTGACAGAAGCATCAGCGCAAGGTCTGCTTGACCAACTTGATGCACTTGCAAGCTCGGATGACTTTAGCGCACATCACAGTATTATTGAAATTTCAGGAATCTGTCAGCAGTGTCGCAACAAAGCTTAAGTGCCTCCCCCCTGATTCAGCTCTCCCAGATCTGGGTCAAGATTGATGAGCGTGATATTTTAAAAGCCATTGATTTTTCATTGCAAGAAAAAGAGATTGTCACGCTGATTGGCCCGAATGGTGCAGGCAAGTCGACTTTAATTAAAGTCATGCTCGGCATCTTGAAACCGCAATCCGGTGAGATCAAAACTGCACGTAAACTGAAATTCTCTTATGTGCCGCAAAAATTCAATCCATCGCATAGCTTGCCGCTGCGGGTCAAAGATTTACTGGCGCTGGAAAAATGTCCATCCAAAATCAAAACTGAAATTATTCGCGATACTGGCATTAGTAAACTGCAAGATTCCAAAGTTCAGCAACTCTCAGGCGGTGAGCGTCAGCGGGTGCTCTTGGCACGGGCCTTATTACGCCAGCCCGATATTCTGGTACTGGATGAACCGATGCAAGGTCTGGACATTCAATCCGAAGCTGAACTGTATGAATATGTGCGTAACTTGCCGGAAAAATATGGCTGTGCCGTATTAATGGTGTCACATGACCTGCAATGGGTGATGCAAGGTACGACTCGGGTGGTGTGTCTAAATAAGCATATTTGTTGTAGCGGTCTGCCGGAAAGCGTACAGCAGCATCCAGAATATCAGGCAATCTTTGGCACCAACCGGGTGTTTTATCAGCATCATCATGATCATTGTGCGCATGGCGATTCTGCTACGCCGTGTCAGCATGATACGCGCCCTCATATTCACCCCGAGCCGGAAGCTTAGACCATGATGGATTGGTTACAACTCCTTTTACCTGCATGGATTATGGGCACGCTACTGGTGTTTCTGACGGCACCGCTAGGCTGCTTGATGCTGTGGCGTCGTATGTCATTTTTTGCTGATACTATGGCACATGGTACTTTACTAGGTGTTGCGATTGCAGGCGCCTTAAGTCTACCGCTGTGGATGGGCGTGACCTTCTTGGCATTATTGCTGGTTGCCATTCTGTGGGTGCTACATGATCCCCGCCTCCCCAATGATGCCCTGCTTGCACTGTGTTCAGCGACCTTACTTTGCTCGGGTTTATTGTTTATTCAACATTTACCAAGTTTAAGACCTGAACTGCTCAGCTATTTATTCGGTGATCTACTGACCATTTCCTGGACGGACTTGCCCACGTTTGCCATTGTGATCATTCTGGCCTTAGGTGTTTTATATAAAAGCTGGCAAGCCCAGATTCAGATCGCGATTGATCCGGATATGGCGGTCAGTGAAGGGGTAAATGCCAAATGGCAACGCCTGATCTTTATGTTGCTATTGGCACTGTTTACCGTACTGGCTTTACGTGCAGTCGGTTCCCTATTGATGGGTGCATTGTTGGTTATTCCTGCTCTGACTGCTCGCCTTTTGGCAAACTCTCCACGCCAAATGGTGATCTGGGCATTCGTGATTGCACAGATTGGCGTGACAGTAGGCCTCTGGTCGAGCGCAGGCCTTAATACTTCAACTGGGCTGACCATTGTGCTGACCATGGCAGTGTTATTTGCAATGATGTTTATCTTTCAGAAATTTAAAAAGCTGAGCTAGGACATGGGGACTAAACGCTACTTTGTGAGTGCCTGTTTGCTCGGTCAAAAAGTTCGTTACGATGGCAAGGATTGCCTTGTCAAAGAAGTGCTCGAATCTTTAGTTCCAAATCAATATATCAGTCTGTGTCCTGAAATCTCAGGTGGACTACCGATTCCACGTCCACCTGCCGAAATTCAAAATGGTTCAGGCTTAGATGTACTTGCGCAAAAATCTTTAGTTATAGATATTCTAGGCAATGATGTTTCTCAAGCTTTTATACAAGGTGCATATCTCGCTTTAAAAGTTGCGCAAGACTTTCACGCCACACATGCAATTCTTAAAGCTCACAGTCCCTCTTGTGGTAGTGATTTGATTTATAACGGATCATTTTCAGGACATAAAATTCAGGGCGATGGTGTTACCGCTGCACTCTTTAAACAACATGGTATTGTTGTGATGACTGAAGATGAATTCTTGGCGCAATTATCACAGACTATTCTTTAATTTATAAAAGCGAAATTCAGGATTAAACAGCCCAATCAAAAATAAAATCGTGAATGCAATCCAAAAGAACCACGCCATCATAATTACCTGATCTTTCATTCATTCTTCAGATTGAGATGTGTTAAACACAAACCATGTTTTCCAGCCTCTAATATATGCTGCCCCGCCCCACGAAATAATCCACTTGGTTAAAATGCAGTTTAAGACATAGATCAAAATCCATAATGGCGTTGACATGCTGCTTTGCCTATTATTGTTTTCATGCGATCAAACTAGATGAAATACGCTTAAAAATCAATTAATAGACTTAAAAATGTATTCCATACTGTTATTGATGTACCAAACTCAACAAACTAGCAGCACAACCGAATAATACGGCAAATGTACGATTTAGAATTTTCTGTTGTTTTGGTGACTTGAGCAATCGTAAAACTTTTGCAGCAAGCCCCGTGTAGCCCGCCATCACAATCAGATCAATCGTGATCATGGTCAGCGCCATAATCACATACTGAATCCATTGTGGTTTGGATAAATCCAGAAATTGTGGCAATACAGCCAGTAAAAATACAATGGCTTTTGGATTACTCATATTCACCAAAAAACCATATAAAATCAGTTTTCCCGCAGATTTACGTGCCAATTCATGTTTAATTTCGATGGATTGTAGTGGCGCTTTCCACTGTAAAATAGCCAAATATAATAAATAGCCCACACCAAACCATTTCACCACCAAAAATGCCCATGGCGTGGTCGCAAACAGCACCCCCACTCCGGCTGCCACCACTGCAATCTGCACCAGTAATGCCAGTTGCAGACCCAATGCATTCCAGTAGCCATGTCGAAAACCATAATTCAGCCCACTCGACATCGAGGCAATTGCCCCTGCACCGGGTGAAACACTAATCACCCAACAGGCCAGCATATAGGCAAACCACATTTGGTAGGACATGAACATTCAACTCTGGAAAACTTGCACAATATTATAGGACTTATCCAATAGGTTCAGGCTAAAAAATTGCTTAAATATAAGGCGCTGCACTGTTCACTCTGCAGAGCTTCAGGCACAATATGTGCATTAAAAAACAGGATTTATCATTACAGGAGCCATGAATGACAGCCCAATCGGTAATCTTGCCCCTCCCCTCAGATCATGCTCGCTTTATTGTATTGCGTCTTAAAGACTTAAATATTGAAGCACTCAAAGAAAAATTAGAACATCTTTTTACTTCTCGTGATCGTCTGATTACGCAACATCCTCAAGCACAAATTAAAACAGCGGTCGCTTTTGGTCCTGAGCTTTGGTCAAGACTTTATTCACAAAGCCCTGCGGGTTTCAAACAGCTTGAACCGATTCAGGGTTCATTTGCAATGCCGGTTGTTCCGGCAGATATTCTGATTCATATTGCCAGTGCACGGGCGGATATCTGTTTTGCGCTGAGTCAGGCTTTTTTTGAAGGAATTCAGGATCAGGTTGAAGTTCTGGATGAACGTGTCTGCTTCCGCTATTTTGATGGCCGTGATGTGACAGGCTTTATTGATGGCACTGAAAATCCGCAATTCCCAGATGATCGTGCTGAGGTGGCATTACTTAGTGAAGATACGGGCATTTTCCAGGATGGTTCATTTATTTTTGCCCAGCGTTATGCGCATGATCTGGAAAAGTGGAAAAAGCTGAAAGTCGATACTCAAGAGCAAGTGATGGGTCGTACCAAACTGGAATCGATTGAACTGGAGGATGAGGTTAAACCGGCAAATGCTCACGTTGCACGTACTGTAGTGGAAGATGAAGAAGGCGAAGAAATGGAGATTCTCCGTCATTCCTTGCCTTATGGTGATGGCCGTGGTGACCAAGGTCTATTCTTCATTGCCTATACCAAAGATTTAACTATTATTGATGCCATGTTAGAGCGTATGTTTGGTACGTCTGGCGATGGGATCCATGACCGCTTGCTACACTTCGTCACTCCACTAGATGGAGCATATTACTTTGCACCGAGTGAAGAGTTGTTGGAAGAAGTTTTGGAAGGGTGAAGTTAAAAAAGATTGCTACATTAATGATGTAGCAATCTAGTAACTTATTTTTTCAGTAATTTCTTAGAATTTATATTTTCACAACCTAATGTATAGAATAAACATTTTAATTCTAAATTCAATACTAATTTATAATTATTAATTTTACCGTTACCTTCGCTAATATCCGCCTCATATAGATATTCTCTTTCTTTGACAAAATAAGAAAAATTATCACCAGCCAATATATTTAAATAATTACTTTCTAAACTCTTAGATGAAGAATCTACTACTGGAACCTCGACTACTAAATTTGATAATTTATTATATATAAATATATTAGAACTAAATTTTTTATAAGCTCTTTTCACATAATCTATTTCACTAAATTCTCTTGTTCGAAAAGCTACTATTTTTTCATCTTGATATAGTATCTTTAAATCGACACTAGATTTTAAAGGCACTGTACTTTGGAACAAAGTATATTCTATTTGATTATTAAAGACCTCAACACCATAACTTTTAAGAATATAATTTCCACCAGAATATTTTTTATTTTTATTACCGTAATCAACCAAACCTAACTTTAAGTTTTCATTTAATTGAGAAAAACTACCAAATTGATCTAAAAACAAAATTGGCTCATTGGTTTGTATAGCACTCTGCTGATAATCATTCCAATCTATATTATTCGAATGACACGATAATGAAAAAAAAGTACTAATTATTACTAGGAATTTAATTATTTTCATATTTTTTAAAAAGCCTAAATTAATTTATTTAAAAAAAAGGGGATAGGATCAAATCTTCCTTGTAGGCCTTTACCCAATAATGGCGAGCTTCTTGTCTCAAAATGTAAATGTCCACCCTTTGAAATAGTAGTCATTCCACTCGCATTTCCACTAGAACCTGTTTTACCTAAAACTGTTGTAACATCCACAGCATCTCCCTTTTCAACATTTATTGTAGATAGATGTGCATAAAAAAAGTAAATAAAATTACTGTTTATAATGTTTTTTAATGCATAATTTTTTTGTTGTATAGGCAGGTCATCAATGTTTACTTCTAATACAACAATTTTACCATATGGCCCTCCACTATCCTTTGCGACAGCAATAATGCCACTACATACTGCAAAAATATTTGTACCTGAGTCAGCAGCTAGATCTATACCCTGATGATTTCTTGTACCTCCATTTCTAACCTTCCCAAAAGTGGCACTTTTGATATTTGCAAGACCAGCAGTTCTTAACTTATTTACTGCTAAAGGATCTACCCATATTTCACTTCCTCCTACAGGTTTATTTTCTTGTACTTCTTTACTTAAGATTGGTGTTGGTGTTGGTGTTGGTGTTGGTGTTGGTGTTGGTGTTGGTGTTGGTGTTGGTGTTGGTGAAGAAGTTTGTTCTAATAAAATTTTTATTGTTTCTTCTAAAGATAAATTTACCCCGGAAGTTTTTGATTTATCCAGTACATAATCATAAATATTAATATGTGCATCAATATAAGCTCTTAACCATGCTCCATAGGCAGCTTTTGCATCATCATTATATCTTTTCAAATAATCTGAGGCTCTTTGTTTACCTTTACTTCCAAATTGTGCAAATAACAAATTCTTCGCTCTTTGTTGAGAAAAACTATTTTGTATGAATGACCTAGTACCACCCGCTCCTTCATGATGTAATAGATAAGCAAATTTCGCTATTGAACTTGGTTCTGTTAATTTTTGATAAGGCAATTTTGACCATTTAAAGTTAACGACTGCATAAGCTGCTGCTGCATCAATAGAGAATTCAGGAATGAATCTCAAATTGAGAAGTTGCTTCTCAGTGAGCTTCTTATTTTTTGAAGCATATTGTCCTATTAGAGTATGTTGATTTTTACAAATTTCAAGCCAAGTACTTTTTAAAAATTGTGTTAGTCCAGCAGCATTTGTACTTGCATTAAAACTTTCCGGATCCCATTCACCATTACTTTTTTTTGCAGCCTCAGCATGAATTAAAGCTGCGAGGCTATGAGGTGTAAAATTATGCCGCTTCGAAGCCTCTATAACGAATTTTCTATATTTATTATTGACGCTACTTAGAATAAAGTTTTCTTCTGTAAATTGGCTTGCAATTATATGAGTACTATTACCTGAATCAGTCCTTTTTTGATCACTTCTTGGCTCCGGCAAAGATGATTTATTAGTATGTAGCTCATCTATTTTTTTACTTCCTCCCATTATAACTGGGTCTGCTAAATTTTTTAATGATTGTTTAATTTCATCTAATGTCTGTTGGGCTATACCAGACTTAGGATAATGTACACCTGAAACCTTCATTTGTCTTGAAGTTAATCTTAAAACTTTTTTACCTATAGGTAATTTTTTATGATGAGCTATTAGATCAAAGGCACCTTTAATATTTTTATAATAAACTTTTAGTCCTTTTAAATGGTCTAATATTTCTATATTATAGATTACACCATCTTTAAAAATTATTTCTTTTGACTTATCATCATATTCTAGCTTTACAGTACCTTTTGGAATTGACTTAAAAGATAAATCTAATAATATGATTTTTAAAACCACTTCAGCATTAATCTTATTCTTTTCATTAATATAAATTTTTTGACCTATTCTTATTTTATGGATCATAGAAGTATCTAATTCATTAATTTCTGCTATTTTTTTCACAGTAATATTAAATTTTCTCGAGATACCCCATAATGTATCTCCTTTTTTTACGATATAATAATTCACAGAGACTACCTTTATAATTATTCAATATCTTCCAACTGAATTCCATGCTCTCCCACATCAAACTCATCTTCTATATCAGGCACTTTAAATTCCAAATCTTCAAAGCTACTAGACCATTGTTTAAATCCTACTAATGCTTCATAAGCTAATGATTTTTGAAAAATAGATAATTCAGACTTACCCTTTAAATCAGTTTTACCTTCCCATAAAATTTCCTTATTTTCAGGTGTGAACATAGTTACCTCTGCACCTTCAATTCCTGTACCGCCCAAACTAGTAAATAAAAAATCTACAGCATATGGACCAATTTTAGGCAACTCAGGTAAATCATAAAAAGTTTTAGCCCCTCCCATAAAACTATGCTGCCCCGCCTTACACTCAAATTTCCCACCAGTTGTGACACACACTCCACTGCTATTAATCTTTATTTGAGACCCTCCCGCGGTTAGCAGGATCTCTTTCGGACTGGTGATCTCAATCTTGTCTTCAGTTGAAATCAGCTTAATCACCTTCCGTGCAATTGCTTCGATGGCATCATCTTGGGCCTGTATTTCAATTTTACCTTTGCCTGCGTATAAGCGTGCTCCGTTCTGGGCAGCAAATAGGCTGATCTTGTGCTGCGCATGTGCAATCAGAGACTGTTGAGTCGATAGATGGATACTTTCCCCTGCACTGTAATTTATCTGCTGGTCTGCAGATAAATGAATATTTTCATTTGTACTCAGCGCAATCGAATGTGGTGCCGTTAATACCATAACAGCCTGTTTAAATGCAGTGGCTTTGCTCGCATCTTCAGTTTCTAGTTGATTCAGAAATTGTTTTAAGCTATTAAAAAGCTCAAGCGGATCAGTTTGCTGAGCTTCTGCCATGTCACTCAGAACTTTGGTGTTATTCAGATTTGATTCCATCTGGTTCTTGGTAGGCTTAGCATCCAGGTGATTACCTGCTGCTGTATCTTGCGAATAGGTCGAAATCAGTAAGCCTTGCCCTGCTCGTACCACCCCCCACTGATCTGTCCTAAGTTCAAACCCTTCCCCACGACCTTCACTCGATTCTGTTTCTTTAGGATGACTGAGATTTCCTAAATTCAACTGGCTAGCACCATGACTACTGTGTAACTGTGCACTAATCTGATCCGTCGTATCATCAAAACGCAGCTGGTTGAAACCCTCACCCTCTACTTCTTGGGAACGGATCCCACTGAGTTTTCTGGTGGCTGGTAATTGTCCCTTCGCATCAAACATCACTGGATGTCGTTCTGCTTCGTGAATCCGTCCCATAACAAAGGGCCGATCGATATCGCCTTCAAAAAAATCAATCACTACCATTTCACCAACTCGTGGATGCAATCTGACTCCATAACCTTCACCAGCCCAAGGGGTTAATACATCAATCCAGGCCGAATCGCTATCATTGTCATTGCTGCCTGCACCAGCATCATGTTGATGGTCATCACTTCGGGTAAATAGAAAACGAACTTTCACTCTTCCCCAAGCATCGACATGGATTGTTTCACCTTCAGGCCCGACCACTCGAGCTCGCTGCGGATATGCAACGGGGCGATGCATAAAAGGCTGATATTCAGGTACGACGGGGATGTCACGGCGGACGATATACAACTCATTGGCCTGCCGTTCTTCCTCCGAAATTTGCCAATCACTTTGACCGAGCAAGCTGTCTAGCTGCAATAAAATATCTTTAGGTAAATTATTCTGGTTATAGAAGCGTTTACCCAAAATCAAAAATTCACGCTCATGCACGGGATGCTGATCAATTTCAGCATGCTGTTTTAATTCAAACCAATACCCGACCTGAGCATCACGTACACTGCTGCTGGCTTTAAAATATTTGGATTGCAGCGCATGATAATGATTGAGCTGCTGATTCAGTCGTTCCAGTTGTGCCGTACCAGATGCCGTCACCTGATCCTCGGCATTCAAATCACCTGTCCAGGCCGGACTAATGTTCCAGGCATCTTCAAGATTCAGACTGGCCGTATCCTGCACGCTACTTTGCTGATGAGTATTTAATAAGGACTGGCTTTGATCCTGCGCAAGGTGCTGCGCTTGCCAGCGCTGGGTATGGGTACTGTTGGAATTAAGCTGACGTACGGCAATCAGACTGGTCAGCGTATCAAACTGCTCGGTGGCATGACTGCGATGGAAGCGGATTGAACGGCGTTTTAAAGCTGAAAAGGCTTGAGAATGATCGATTAAACGCAGGTTCTGCGGCTGAATCTCAGTAGCGGACACCGGAACAATGGAGTGCTTTTCATCAATCAGCCAGTTTATTCCTTCACTACGCCATAAACGCGTTAAAAAATCATAATCCGACTCATTGGACTGCATCACAAAAGGGCGTACATCGTAATCCCGATTTAATCCGGTCAGGTCCAGACTAAGACTGGCTGCAAATAATGCACTTCTACTTTGCCATTCACTAAATAATATTTCACTGATTTCGCGCACGCTCTTATTCATAAACACCCGACTATTACGGCGTTTGTGCCAGAGTGCAGTAGCATCCTGCATGGTCAGTTTATACAGACTCAAGGCACCGTCGCTGTGTCCCTGACTGGCTGCGGTAATAATGCCACTGGTTCGAAAAAGTTCGCCACGATCTGTTACCTGATCTACTGCCACCTGACAGCCTATAAATTGCTTTAAAGCAAGATTGGCCTGCGTAGAAAGGCAGATCAGTTCTGCCTGCAGACCCTGATTAATCTGATGCTGGCCATCAATCCGCTGAATCAGGACCTGATGATTTAAGAGCAGATGTGAAAACTGCAGATGCAGCGCACGATGCTGCCGGTTCAGCCCAAGTTGCTCCAGCAGCAGATGAATATGTTTTGGCATTTTATAGTTATAGTTTTAAGCATTATTATTGTGGAGCAAATTCTAGGAAAAGTTGTCCATTTCGTCCAGCTCGGTGTGCATTTCACATAATTAGGCATTTGATTTTCAGTAATTCAATTGCACCTATTCAATAAATCTCTGAAAAATAGAGGTAAAAATAATGCCAAATATTTCAGAATTTTCTGATTATCCAGAGTAGAACTTGCTGCTACACTGGATTCAATCTTATTTTCAAGGCCAAGGACATGCTGAAATTCCCCTCTAAACTGCCTGATCTAGGCATCACGATTTTTAGCACCATGTCGGCCCTGGCACGAAGACTCGGCGCATTGAACCTTTCACAGGGATTTCCAGACTTTCCTGCGCCACCGGCATTGATTGAGGCTTTGAGCCGGGCCAGTCATAACGGATTTAACCAGTATGCACCTGGAGATGGCTTGCCGATATTGCGTGGGCTGGTGGCCGATCTGTATCGACAGCGCGATCAGCTGAGCATTGACCCGCTAGAAGAGATCACGATTACTTCCGGCGCCACAATTGCGATTTTTTGTGCGATTCAGGCCACAGTTCGTGCGGGTGATGAAGTGATTATTTTCGATCCGAGCTATGACAGTTATGCACCTGCAGTACAGCTGGCTGGTGCAACGCCTGTACATATTGCATTACAGCATCCCGAGTTTTCTGTGGACTGGAATCAGGTGAAAGATGCCATCAATAAGCGTACCCGCATGATTGTGGTCAACACTCCTCACAACCCCAGCGGTAGTGTCTGGTCCAGAGCAGACTGGCAACATCTGATTGAGCTGATCCGTGAGCGCAATATTGTGGTGTTATCCGATGAAGTCTATGAACATCTGGTTTTCGACGGCGTTCAGCACCATTCAGCCTGGTCATTTCCTGAACTGCGCGAGCGTAGCTTCGTGATTGGTTCTTTTGGTAAAACCTTTCATGTCACCGGCTGGAAAACCGGTTTTTGTATTGCGGCACCGCCACTCATGAAAATGTTCAGACAGATTTATCAGTTTGCCAGCTTCTGTGGCGTGACTCCGATTCAGGTGGCTTTGGCGGAATACATGCAACAGCATCCTGAACATATACGCGAACTTTCCCGGTTCTATCAAAACAAACGTGATCTATTTAATTCATCAATAGAAACATCACGTTTTAAATGGACGCCCTCTCAAGGAACTTATTTCCAGAATCTCGATTATTCGGCTATCCGGCCTGATTTAAATGATGTAGAGATGTGTCATTTTCTGGCAGAGCAACACGGGATCGTGGCAATTCCAGTCTCTGTGTTCTACCAGCAAGCGCCTGCCGATTTACGCCTGCTCAGGTTCTGTTTTGCAAAAAAAGAACAGACCCTGATTCAGGCAGGTCAAATTCTTTCAAAGGTTTAATTCAAATTTTAACTAAAATTCTTATAAAATAAATGCCTTAGTTACTTAAAAGCTAAGGCCTTTATTCCTGCTTTATTCAATAATAGCAACATAATTAAATAGATGAAAAATCAATAACAGGATAGGGCATGGCACAGCAATCACTGATCCAACAACAGAATTTATGGAAGGCCTTTCTGGTATTTCTGTTGCCATTAATTGCAACCAACATCCTGCAAAGCCTTTCAGGTACGATTAATACGGTTTTTGTCGGGCAAATGCTGGGAGTCAATGCCATTGCTGCGGTTGCGGTATTTTTCCCGATCCTGTTTTGTTTGATGGCTTTTGTCATTGGCTTATCTGCCGGTTCTACTGTACTCATTGGACAGGCTTGGGGCGCAAAAAATATCGAAAAAGTGCGCTGTGTGGTCGGTTCAACTTTATTTATGACCTTGATTGGCGGAAGCTTGATCGCGCTGTTTGGAGTGATTTTTGCCGAAAATATCCTCTTGGCGCTCGGTACAGATCCGGAGGTGATGCATTTATCCTTGCCCTATGTGCAATGGATGCTGGCAGGTAGTCCCCTAATTTTTATTTATATTATTTATACCTCTATCTTGCGCGGTGTAGGCGACAGCACCACACCGCTGTTTGCTTCCGCACTCACCATTGGCGTGGGCTTGGTAGTCACCCCGATATTAATTGCCGGATATTTTGGCTTTCCCCAAATGGGCATTATCTCGCCGGCAATTGCCACCATTTTGGGTAATCTGGCCGTATTGTTGTTTCTAGTCCTGTATTTAAATTATAAACAACATCCGCTTAGGCTGGACTGGGCATTATTAAAACATATCCGCCATCAGCCTAAATTAAGCAAAATTATTTTAAGTCTGGGCGTTCCGACTGGAATACAGATGATCACGACTTCTGTCGCCGGTCTGGTGATTGTCGGCTTGGTCAACCGCTATGGCGCAGAAGCAACGGCTGCCTATGGTGCGGTCAACCAGGTGTTAAATTATATCCAGTTTCCTGCTCTGTCGATTGCGATTGCAGCTTCTGTGTTTGGTGCACAAGCGATTGGTGCAGGAAAATCCGATTTACTGAATAAAGTCACACGGACTGCACTCAGTATGAATATTCTGTTTACTGGCGGTTTGGTGGTTTTGGCCTACCTGTTCTCAAAATATTTAATGGCACTGTTTATTACTGATCCTCAGGTCGTGGTGCTGGGTCAGCAACTTTTATTCATTGTGCTTTGGTCCATTTTATTCTTTGGTGCCAGCGCCATTTTTGCTTCAATTATGCGTTCAAGTGGTACGGTAACTGCACCGATGCTGATCAATATTTTTGCAATTCTCTGTATTGAAGTTCCTGCCGCTTATCTGTTTAGCCGGTGGTGGGGGCTAGAAGGGATCTGGTATGCCTATGCGTTGGCCTTTGTCAGCATGTGTATTTTGCAGGGACTGTATTATCAGTTGGTCTGGAAGAAAAAAACCATTAAAATATTGGTTTAGCTTCATTATTTTACATGCCTACAGCCTTACAGCAACTCACTCCTGATCTGCAATAAAAAATTAAAAACCCGCTTTCGCGGGTTTAATATCCAATGATTTAAGCAGATTTTTTCTTCTTTTTTCCGAATTGGCTTGCCAGTGCAGTGACATGCTGATAGCCGCTTGGCAAGATCCGTTGAATCAAATCAACAGCTTTGGCATCGTTACCAATTAATAAACGGCGTTTGTCTTTCTGTACCGCCTCCAGAATCTGACGAGCGGCTTCTACTGGCGGGCAACGCAGCAGTTTATTAAAATTACGGGCGGCTTTTTCCGGATTCATGCCCAAGGTCAGCATACTGTCATTCATTTTCGCAGCATTGGCAATATTGGTACGAATTCCCCCCGGATGTACACAAAGTGCACTCACACCGCAATTTTGCAGATCCAGTTCCTGACGCAAGGATTCGGTAAAACCACGCACTGCAAACTTGGTCGCGTTATATGCCGACTGGGTCGGCTGCGCGGTTAAACCAAACAGACTGGAAATATTAATCACATGACCATCGCCGGTTTTCTTGATTAAAGGCAAAAATTCTTTGGTGCCATACACCACGCCCCAGAAATTAATGTCGACGATCCATTCCAGATCTTCATAGCTCGCACCTTCTACGGTACAGCCAAGTGCCACGCCGGCATTGTTAAAGATCATATTGACACTGCCATGATCCTGCTCCACCTGTGCTGCCCAGCTGCGTACCTCTTGTAGCTTGGCCACGTTAACTTTTTGAATCGTCACCCGAACATCACTGCCCTGCAACAATTCAACCGTTTGTGCCAGTCCTTGTTCATTAATATCACTTAGTGCCAGATGACAGCCTTGCTGTGCCAGCAAAACTGCCAGCTGCTGACCGATCCCTGAACCGGCACCGGTAATGGCAGCGACTTTATTCTTAAAATTTTTCATTGAATTTCCTTATGTAAATAACTGCTCTTCCATGACAGCAGGATCTTGTTCTGTTGTTTCAGGAGTTAGCACAGACCCTCAATATAATTTTGACAATATATATTGTCAATAATTATCCGATGTCCTTAGCGGCCAAATTCCTCTGCTGAATTTCGACATAGGTCAAAGCGTGATTTATTGCTAAGATATTCAAAATCTTCATGCAGATGAGTAGCCAGGCTTTATGACCGATTCAATCAATGCAGCAACACCATCACGACCACCCAAAAGCAAGGAACGTCAGTTTAAAGGCCTGTCGATGGCTGAGCGACAGCAGGTACGTCGTGAAAAGCTGATTGAAGCCGGTATTGAAGCTTATGGCAGCCATGGCTTTTTTTCAGTAACCGTGAAAGATATCTGCAATGAAGCCAAACTGACTGAACGTTATTTTTATGAATCTTTTAAAAAAAGTGAGCACCTGTTTCAGACCATCTTTTTAAAACTGATTGATGAACTGCAACAGAATGTCATGCAGGCCATGATGCAGGCATCCACTGATCCGAAAAAAATGATTGAAGCGGGTCTGACTGCCCTGCTTAGCACCTTGCGTGACAATCCGCGTATGGCACGGATCATTTATATTGATGCCATGCTGGTGCAGGAGTTGCATAATCAGGCCACCATTCATGAAACCATGTCGCGCTTCGACCGCATGATTCATGCCTTTGTCATGTTAATGATGCCGCAGTTAAATCGTAGTGAGCAGGAAATTTCACTGGTGTCGACCGGTTTAAATGGCTATGTCACCCAAATTGCCATTCGCTGGGTCATGAGCGGATTCAAGCAGTCATTGGAGGAAGTTTTATCATCGTGCAGTGTGGTATTTTTGGCATTATTGGAGTCATTTTCCGACAAAAAATAGCTGTTAAATCGAAGGCTTAACCAGATTTTCTGCATTCTAAAACAGGTTCTAATTTCTGCTGAAGCACCGATAAAAGTAAAATTAATTTATGATTTTTTAACAAGTTTCTTTACTAAAATTGTCACAAATCTTTGCGAATTTCAGCAGTTTTTCCCTTTCTGCAATGATACTGTCATAATTAGTCTTTGTAATAAGCCTGTCATAAATATAAAACGGTTCACCGTTTACATGAAATAGGGTATTGCGTTGTGAAAGATGACTACATATTAATCGTCGATGACGAACTCCCGATTCGGGAAATGATCCATACCTCTCTGGATATGGCCGGTTTTCAATGCTTACAAGCCGAAGATGCCAAGCAGGCGCATCAGATGATTGTGGATCAGCGTCCGGCACTGATTTTGCTGGACTGGATGATGCCGGGCGGGATCAGCGGTGTAGATCTATGTCGTCGTCTGAAACGTGATGAAAGCCTGTCAGAAATTCCGGTGATCATGCTGACCGCACGCGGTGAAGAAGACCACAAAGTACAAGGTCTGGATGCCGGTGCCGATGATTACATGACCAAGCCGTTCTCGACCCGGGAACTGGTGTCACGCATTAAAGCTGTCCTGCGCCGTGCCAATGCACTCAGCGGTGAAAAAACCATTGATGCCAATGGCCTGATTCTGGATCCGGTCAGTCAGCGGGTTAATTTTGGCGATAAAATTCTGGAAATGGGGCCCACTGAATACCGTCTATTGGCGTTTTTTATGACCCATCCGGAACGTGCCTATACCCGTGCGCAATTACTGGATCAGGTTTGGGGCGGCAACGTCTATATTGAAGACCGTACTATTGACGTCCATATACGCCGTTTGCGCAAAGTGCTGGAACCTTATGGCGCAAACCGCTATGTACAAACCGTACGTGGAACCGGTTACCGTTTTTCAACCCGTGCAGATGTGGCTTTAGGTTAACGTCTTTTAAGGTAAATCTTGTTTTATGTATGAACCCTACCCTGTCCCCGAACTGGCACGTGAGCACAAAAGAATCCGTTACAGCAGTTTATGGGATTTTGCCAAACAGGATTTACGCTTACTGGCTTTTTTCCTGATCATCGCCAGCCTTATCGGTTTTGGGATTGGGTATTTCTGGATTTGTATCGTCATTGCCTTTGTGGCGTTCTTTAGCACCCAGATGCGCTCTTTATATCTGGTCAATGAATGGATTTCTAATCGCCCTTATGATGTTCCGCCGAATATCGGCGGGATTTGGGGCGCACTGTTATTCAATGTTTATCGCGCTCAGCGGCAGGAACGGATTGTGCAGGCAGAAATGGTGGAACTGATCGATCGAGCGCAGTCTTCACTGGTGGCCTTGCAAGAAGCAGTGGTTTTAATTGATGAAAACCAGCAGATTGAATGGTGGAATCCAGCCGCCGAACGTCTGCTCGGAATTTCCAGTGATGACCGTCGCCGTAATATTTTAACTTTGCTGCGCCAACCGAGTTTTATTGAATATTATCATCATATTGATGAGTCACCAGATGGCCTGAAAATGCGATCTTCGCTGTTCGAAGATCATTATGTCCAGGTCAAAATGACCCGTTTCGGCGGTGAAAGCCGGGTACTGGTCGCCTATGATGTGACCCGGATGCACAATCTGGAACAGATGCGTAAAGATTTTGTCGATAATATTTCGCATGAGCTGCGCACGCCTTTAACCGTACTCAGTGGCTATATTGAAACCTTTACCGACCAGGAAGATATCAATCCGCGCTGGAAACGCGCCTTTGATCAGATGCAGTCGCAGACCCGACGCATGAACGCGCTGGTGAATGACCTGCTACTGCTGTCACGTCTGGAAAATGACAAAAATATTGCCAAAAACCAAATCATCGAAATGCCAAGTCTGATGAATCAGCTATTTGATGATGCACAGGCCTATAATATCGATTATGGTCATACCCTGAATCTGGACATTGACAGTCATTGCGATCTGATCGGTTCAGATATGGAACTGGCCAGCGCCTTTAGCAACCTGATCACCAATGCGATTAAATATACGCCTAAAGGTGGAATCATTACCATGGGGTGGCATGATGATGGTGAATCTGCCTATTTTGTAGTAGAAGATAACGGCATCGGAATTGATCCCAAACACTTGCCACGTCTGACCGAACGTTTTTACCGGATCGATTCAGACCGTAGCCGGCGTACTGGTGGCACCGGTTTAGGATTGGCAATTGTTAAGCATGTCCTGATGCAACATCAGGCACATCTCGAAATTGAGTCCAAGGAAAACCAGGGTTCCACTTTTAAGGTGATTTTCCCCAAAGAGCGCCTCAGCTTTCCAGACTGATATCCCCCATTAAAAAAGCTGCCATCGGCAGCTTTTTTTTCAGGATGCTATCTGTTTTTCTTTGGCCAGTGCACGCGCATAGGCTGCACGTTGCGATACCCGTTTCAGATAAGCCTGAATCGCCGGATAACTTTGGCCAGTCCGGCTTTGCATGGCCTCCAAAGGAAAACTCATCTGAATATCGGCAAAACTGAAGTGTCCGGCAAAATAGTCATGCTCGCTCAAATAGCGTTCCAGAAACTGGATATGATCTTTTAAGCGGCTTTGTACAAACTGTTTCTTCACTCCCTCACAAATTTTCTTGGCTACTGGTCGAATCAGTAAAGGGGTATGTTTCGGTACAGTGGTCATCACCAGTTGCATCACCAGCAGTGGCATTAATGAACCTTCTGCATAATGCATCCAGTAACGGTACTGGGCCTTGTCGGCAGGATCTTCTGGGCGAAACTGCTGCTGTTCATCATAGCTTTCCTGTAAATACTCCAGGATCGCCGCAGATTCCGCCAGTACCTGCTCCTGATCGGTCAGAATTGGTGCCTTACCCAAGGGATGAATCTGTTTTAAGGCCGGTGGCGCGGAAAGATTAGGCTGGCGCTGATAATATTGCACTTCATAATCCAGTCCTAACTCTTCCATTGCCCAGAGAATACGAAACGATCGTGATTGTTCGAGATGATGTAAAACACGCATATTAGACTCATGATTTTATTGTTCTTGCTTGCTGAGCATAGCAAAAAGCAGCGGAATGTAGCGCAATTTTTGATGACTGTAATGCTCTGTTCCCTAGGTTGCAGATTTGCCATTTTCAGTTCAAATCCGACAGGGTTCCATCCACCCCTGCAATTCTGATCGTTTATCTGGAAGCACGCATCCGGTCTGGAAATGCGGGAGCTTCTAAACGTGGTCCATCATAGGCCGGAATCGAACCGAAGCGTTCATGGCCTTCAATCCATTGTTGCCGCGCAATTTTAAGTTCCTCGGTGGTACGTCCGACCAAATTCCACCACAGTAAAATCGGGCTTTCAAATGGTTCACCACCAATGAGTAATACACGGCTCCCGGCATGAATATCAGCATTAACCTGCTCTAATCCCGGTTCAAGGATCAGCATGTTATCTTCCGTCAGTTCATGCCCATTAATGCTGGCCGTGCCCTCAAGTACCATAAAACCATATTCAAATTTTGGATTCAGGGCTAAGCTCGCACTGGTACTTTCTGCTGCATACAGGTCTACCCCGAGCAGTTCACTATGCACTTTTACCGGTGAAACGGTTTTTAAATATTCACCGACTAAGACGGTAAATTCGATGCCCTGATCATGCACTACCGGCAATTCAGGATAATGCTCAAAAGCCGGTGCCATATTGATCTTGTCATCCGGTAAGGCAATCCATAACTGCGCTGCATGCATATGCGTTTCGCTTTCTGGAGAAACTTCCGTATGTGAAATGCCATAGCCCGAGGTCATCAGATTGACCTGTTTGGGACGAATCAGCTGCTGAGTACCTAAACTGTCATTGTGCATCATGGTGCCTTGCAGCATCCAGGTAAAGGTCTGCAGACCAATATGGGGATGTGGCCCAACATCTAGGCCATCGCCTTGTGGAAAGCTGGCCGGACCGGCATGATCCAGAAAACACCAGGCACCAATCATGCGTTTATGTCGGCTGGGCAAGGCACGTTTGATTACGGTACCCTGTCCGATTTCGGCACGGCGTAAAGGGAATTCCTGAATAAACTGATTGACATATTTTTCACAATCATCCGAATTGGACAGTTCAATATCACTATTATTCGACATGGCTGAGCTCACCTCGGCATTTTCATTCTAAATCTTAAATTATGTGAAACATTCTTCCCTTGGACTGCTGCAAGATGTCTCCCTATTCAGGACAATGTACAGGGTCTATTTGCAAAATCTATCTTTGGAAATATTTAGATACGTATAAAACCCTTAACATCGCTTGATCGATCTAACTCCTGTTCAAGCGATCAAACCTGAATTTCGCAGTGTAACAGCCTGAGTGGAAGTGGCTCAATGCTGATTAGGGTGCTCTCAAGCCTGCGCTAGAAGCCATTTCGACATTGCTGGCCCAATTACCCAATGTTTCACGTGAAACGAATGATTTTAATTTAAAAATTAAAGCAATTAAAAATTATTTTTATGGATTTCAATCACTTTTGCAGCTAAAAAATATAATTTTTGTTACGTTTTAAAGTCAAATTTAAGTCAGATACCCATTTTTAGGGAGGTTATTTTTCATCCAATCACGGCATAATAGGCACCTATAAAAATAATACTGGACCAGGACATGTCTGCTCAGCATGAGAATATATATTCAACGGCGAATATATCTTTTCAAAACTCAACGACCGATAAATCACTGAAATTATCTGAATGTGATCTGCAAAACCGTCAGCTGATCGAACAGGCGCTGACAGATCCTCATGCTCGTATTCCTGCTCCATTTCAGCAATATTTTCATGATTATGTCTATACGCATAGTCATACTAATTTACGTCAAATTAACTATCTGGCACAAATTGCCTTTTTGCTGTATTTCTTTGCCGATATTCTGATTATTCCAGACATGTTTTTTATTTCTGGTCTGATACGCGTCATCTTGGTTCTAGGCGCTATGCTTTGCTGTTATTACTTGTTTAACACATATAAAAACATTCAGATTCTAGATAGAATCCTGCCGATCGCCACCACTGTGGCTGCAGCTGCATGGATTGGCCTGCTGGTGCTTTCAAGCAGCCCCCATGTTGCTACCTATATTTACGCCTCTGCGATCTTTATTCTCATCGCCAATCTGTGTATACAGACCCAATTTAAAGTTGCGGTCTATTGTTCCATCTTGATTGCCCTGTTTATCATGATTGGAGTGACCCAGTTAATGAGTGCATCTCAAGCCTTTATTTTTACTGTCGTGTTTAGTCCACTCTGGTTTTTTAGCATTTATATTAACTGGAATAACATTCTGAATGTACGGCGTTCCTTCCTGCGCTCTTTGCTGGACGAATGGAACTATCAAACCTTAAAAAATCTGGCACATACGGATGATTTGACCCAGTTATACAACCGCCGCCATTTTGTCGATATGGCTGAACGTTCTATTCATCAATGGCCCAAACATGCCAGCACCTGCCTGCTGATGTTTGATGTCGATCATTTTAAAAATATCAATGACAACTATGGGCATGACATCGGCGATCGCGTACTACAACTGATTGCTGAAGTCACCCGTAAAGAAATGCGCCATAGCGATGTACTTGCACGTTTTGGTGGTGAAGAGTTTATTGCTCTCTTGGAAGATACCCAGCTGCCAGACAGTCTGGTGATTGCAGAGCGAATTCGTTGTGCAATTCAGAAACAATTTGTTTATGCCAAACCGAACCAGCCCATTCGTTTTACCATTTCGATTGGTATAGCAGAACTGGAGTCGCCTACGCAAAAGCTGGAGGAGCTGATCAAGCAAGCCGATATCGCTTTATATCAGGCGAAAAAATCAGGCCGAAATCGGATTGAAGTTTATCATTCCAAAATGCTGGAAAAGCCCAAACCTGCTCCAGCCAATCCTTGGAATGCCTTTAAGCCCGTGACCCAGCAAGGTCATTCAAAGGCCAATCAAACCAAGCAGTTCTGGTCCGCCCTTTAAATAATGAAATCAGGAATATTAGTGAAAGCTTAAATTTTTATAAACTTTACATGGAAAAGTTGCATATTCTATCACGAAGAAAAAATCCTAATAAAAAAGAGCACCGAAGCGCTCTTTTTTATCGGGATATCTCCGATCAACCAGATATTTACTACGTGCATAGCGCTTGGCATCATTCAGGCAAGAAGCCGTGCTTCGTGAAATCCCTCACTGCCGCGAGCATAGCTCTTGGCGTAAAATCGGCTAAAAGCTATCGCTTTTAGAAATCCCGATTTTACTCCCATTCAATAGTTGCAGGTGGTTTAGACGATACGTCATACACAACACGAGAAACATCTTTAATTTCATTCATGATACGAGTCGAGATTTTATCGACTAGATCATAAGGAAGATGCGCGAAACGAGCAGTCATAAAGTCCACAGTTTCTACTGCACGCAGTGCAATTACCCATGCATAACGGCGACCATCACCGACAACACCGACAGATTTCACCGGCTGGAATACCGCAAATGCTTGAGCAGTCTTGTCATACCAACCGCTGGCACGAAGTTCCTGCATGAAAATGTCATCAGCAAGACGTAAAATGTCTGCATATTCTTTTTTCACTTCACCCAAGATACGCACACCTAGACCTGGGCCTGGGAATGGATGACGGTAAATCATGCTGTGTGGCAAGCCCAAAGTGGTACCCAATTTACGTACTTCATCTTTAAACAAGTCACGTAATGGTTCAACCAGTTCAAAAGCCAAGTCTGCTGGTAAACCACCCACGTTGTGGTGCGATTTAATCACATGTGCCTTGCCCTGTTTGCTTGCAGCAGATTCAATCACGTCTGGATAAATCGTACCTTGTGCAAGGAATTTTACACCATCTAATTTACGTGCTTCTTCAGCGAAGACAGCAATAAATTCACGGCCAATAATTTTACGTTTTGCTTCAGGATCAACTTCGCCTGCAAGTGCAGTCAAGAAACGCTCTTCAGCAGCAGCACGAATCACGCGGATACCCATGTTGTCAGCAAACATTTGCATCACTTGATCGCCTTCGTTCAAACGAAGCAGACCGTTGTCTACAAATACACAAGTCAGCTGATCACCGATCGCTTTATGCAACAGCGCGGCTACAACAGATGAATCCACACCACCAGAAAGACCCAGTAATACTTTTTCATCACCAATCTGTTGGCGAAGCTGTTCTACACGTAGATCAATAATGTGTTCTGGCGTCCACAGACCGCGACAACCACAAATTTGATGCACGAAGTTTGATAGTAATTCTGCACCTTTAGACGTATGTGTAACTTCAGGATGGAACTGAATACCATAGAAACGGCGAGTTTCATCAGAAACCATCGCAATTGGACAGCTAGGCGTTTGTGCAGTGATCTGGAAGCCTTCTGGAATACGGGCAACTTTATCGCCATGGCTCATCCAGACATGCAGCTGGTTTTCACGGTCCTGTAAATTACCGATCAGCTTGTCACGTACCACGATATCAACTTCGGCATAGCCAAACTCATGTACATGACCCGGCTCAACTTTACCACCAAGCTGTTCGCACATGGTTTGCAGGCCATAACAAATACCCAATACCGGCACACCCAGCTCGAATACCACTTGCGGCGCACGCGGGCTGCCTTCAAGGTGAACGCTCTCAGGTCCACCAGACAAGATGATACCGTTTGGATTAAATGCACGAATGTCTTCTTCAGACATATCATAGGCATACATTTCAGAATATACACCAGCTTCACGGACACGACGTGCGATGAGCTGACTATATTGAGAACCGAAATCCAGAATCAGGATACGATCTTCAGTAATTTGAGTATTGGTAGTCATGACGAACAACTATGAAAGGCAAACGAAAGATAAGCGCCGTATTCTAGCATTTTTCTTGTGTTTAAGCACACTATTCCAATTGGTTTAAATATTAAACAGTTAAGAAATTTCAGAAAATAATGCCCTCATTTTTGGCTGGAACAGGAGAGCAGACTTCCGCTGATTTCTCTGTTCCAGCCAAATGAATGGTTTATTTCAGATGTTCAATCTGAATCACTTCAATATCCGTGGGTTTGTTGCGGTGCGTATCGACCTCGCCCCAGACTTTCACTCGGTCGCCTGCTTTGAGTTTTAATCTTTTCCAGTGGTCGTCATCCACATCAATCATGATGCTGCCGGTTTTATCTTTTAATTCAAATTCATCACTTTGTGCTGCACGCTGTTTAACGATCTGGCCTGTTAAGGTCACGCCGGTTTCATCTTTCATTTTGTGTGCCTGAGCAATACTGACCACATTCTTTTTGGCTTCTGCCAGAACAGCCTGATCGGATTTAGCCCAAAGTGCCGGACTGGCAACTGCCAGAACTAGTGTCGCAAGAATATATTTTTTCATATGTTTTGACCTGCTATTTTTATGATGATTTCATGATCTAAACAGAAAGCTGAAGCAGACGCCGCAGAAGTTATGTAACGGCATGATGAACTTGTGTAGTCTGCTCAGAAAGATCCAATAAAAATCTGTAAATACGCTGATACATCCATTTTTAAAATGACAGGATTAGCCCGAAAGCAGAAAAATAAGCCGCAAAATAGTCGACTTTTATTACTGACTTTAGAGGTGATCGCTGTTAGGATTTGACCACACTTTTGCTTGTACTGGGCTCATGGAACTGATTGATTTTATCTTGCATGTTGATGATCACTTGCTTGAATTTATCACCAATTACGGGATCTGGATTTATGCCATTCTTTTCCTGATTATCTTTGTAGAAACAGGTCTGGTGGTGATGCCGTTCTTGCCCGGCGACAGCTTGCTATTTGCAGCAGGTGCTTTGGCAGCGTCTACAGGTGTGATGGATCCCTGGGTACTGATTCCGCTTTTATTTGTTGCGGCAGTATTGGGCGATACCCTGAATTACCATATTGGCAAATATATCGGGCCGCGGGTTTTCGAGATTGAATCGCGCTTTATCAATAAAAAACATTTATTGGCGACCCAGCAATTCTTTGCCAGACATGGTGGTAAAACCATTATTTTTGCGCGTTTTGTGCCTTTTGCTCGTACCTTTGCACCTTTTGTCGCTGGTGCTGGCAGCATGAATTACAAATATTTCCTGAGCTATAATGTAGTAGGTGGATTTATCTGGATCAGCTCATTTGTCATTCTGGGCTATATGTTCGGTAATATGCCGATCGTCAAAGATAACTTCACCTATTTGATTTTCGGTATTATTATTTTAAGTGTCTTGCCAGGTGTGATCGGCTTTATTCAACAAAGACTCAAAAAAAGTAAAACAGCTTAAGATTTTTTATAGCCTGTGCATTTAATCCCAGAGCTTGATCAGTAATGGGATCAGACAAAGCAGTACAAACAGAGCCGAGCCTCTATAAATAAGGCCGGCTTTTATTTTTTCAGAGTGACTGCTCAAAATTGCCTGACCAAAGACCATCCAGAAAATCCCTACTGGAACGGTACTCAAGCAAAAGGCAGCAAACACCAGAACAAAGTTGGTCGGACTTTGCCAGGTTTCCATGGGTAAAATCCCGGAGGCCAACAATGCTGCTTTAGGATTGCTTAAGGTGACAGTAAACATTTGCCAGGGACGAATCTGCGGATGATTTTTGCTATAGCGTTCTAACTGCTGGGCCTTATATAAATGCAGCGTCATCCAGCCCACACAGATGGTACTCAGGACATACAACAAGCTTTTGAAATTTGGCCAGATCGGTAAAGCCAGATGAATTAACAAAGCCCAGACATTAATCGCATAAAAATAGCCCATCAGAATGGCAGGAATATAAAGGCTGGTTTTGGCCTGACCCTGCTGATACGCAGAGCTGGCGACCAAGGCATTCGCCGGCCCTGGAATCATCAGAACGGCGATTAGCCCCAATACAAATAACCAATTTTCAATCATCGTGATGAACTATTCCGGGCCTAGCTTATAGCTTAATCAATATTCTCATGCCAGAACAGCTCTATAAATCTAGGATGCTGAGACGATACGCGCCATTTCAAGTGATATTAAGCGGAATATCAGCTCGGCTATTTTGAAAAAATCATAAAAAATGCTGACCCAAGATCAGCATTTATGAAGAGATCAGGAATTCGTTATTTAGCAATATTCTGACGAACCACAATCGGACAATTTTTGTAACGGGCGGCCTGAACAATCGCTTCCTGTTCACCTAAAAGCCGTGCCAGTTCGGTTCGCTTGGTATTGGATGACTGTCCCATATTGACGGAAACACTCGGACCAATTCCCCAACCACCGCGACTGCCCCAGCCACCACCCAGACCGACGCCCACACCTACACCCGTGCGTTTTGGCGCTTCCACGCCATTGTCGATATATTGCTGAATACGGTTATATTCGCCTTGCAGCTGCTGACAACCCAAGGTCTGATACTGGGTCGGGGACACATAGGTGGGTTTCACCGTTGTTGCACAAGCACTCAGCAATGCAAGTGCTGCAATACTCAGGCTTAATTTCACAAGTTTCATAGTTAACTCGATCTTAGTTCTGCTCTATCTCATTGAACAACGATTGATAGGCCTGAGTCAATTTATGATCAGTAGCCAAATGAATCAGGGGCTGATTTTTATGATGAGATTCTTTCATTAAGATGGAGGGCGGTAACATACTATTGAGTACGGGCAATCCTTCATCTTTCAGTTGCTGCACCACTTCACGCGGTAATCTGGCCTGTGCCTGAAACTGATTCACCACAATACCTTCAATTTCCAGTCTTTCATTATGGTCATCTTGGGTTTCAATGACATTTTCAATCAGGGTCTGTAAGGCGCGTTTAGAAAACACATCACAGTCAAATGGAATCAGCACGCGGTCTGCAGCAATCAAAGCCGACAGTGTAAAGAAATTAAATGCCGGCGGGGTATCAATAAACACCCGATCATATTGCCCGGACAATTGTTGTAAAGCATCTCGCAGTTTGTAGATTTTATGCTTGGACTCCAGTGCATGTGCCAAGGCGCCCAGTGTCGGGCTGGCTGGAATCACATCCAGATACTTAAAGGGAGACTGATGCACATAACTTTCCAGACCTTTGCTACGGCTTTTCAAAATCGAGCCAATTGCATTGCCGAGCAAGCCTTTACTTTGCTGATTGCCCAGCACATTTTCAAAATAGTTTTCAATATTCGGTTCTAATGCCGGCTTGTCACTTGAATAGGTCGCATCGTCACCTAATACGTATTGACTGGAATTGGCTTGTGGATCCAGGTCAATGAGTAAAGTTTTTAAACCCTGATGTGCGCTGATCGCGGCCAGATTAACGGTAATACTGGACTTACCCACCCCACCTTTTTGATTAAATACCACACGTGTATGCATGTCCCCTCCTGTTATTTTTAACTACTTTTATCACACTTGTATTTTTTAATTATTCACATAGGCAGACTGCGCTTGAAGTCACAGCCTGCTTGCTTTTAGCCAAAATTCGGCTTGATCATCACCAAGATCAAAATAGAAACCAATGAAACTACCGCAATAAATAAGCCAGCCCGGCGTTGTGCCAGCAAGATTGAATCATCTTTTTTATAGGCTTTAGCTAAAGAGGATACCAGCACAAAAAATAAAATAACCTTGGCATAAAACCAGGGTTGCACATCAAAATCCTTGATCACCAATGACACAATACCTGTAAACGCGATCACCGTAATGGCCAGATGCTGTAAAGCCACCAGCGCAATTCGTGCCTTTGGATTCGGTAGGTTGCCTTGTGTACCAATAAACAAAGTCAAGGCACGGGCAAGAATGGCGACAATCGCCAATCCTGCTGCTGACATATGAATAATTTTGACTAAAAGTTGAGTTTCCATCATTTCCTCTTAGTTTTTTGGTGCATGTGCACAAGCTGGACTGGTCGTGTCCTGCCCTGCCCATTCTTCAGGCAAAAATGCATGGATTGCCAGCGCATGAATCTTGTCTTTGGCCAGTAAATCACCAGCAGCAGCATAGACTTTCTGATGACGCTGGACTGGACGTAAACCGGCAAAGGCCTGACTGACAATCACAGTTTTAAAATGAGACTCTTTTCCAGGGAAATAACCGCCATGACCCGAAGATTCATTCACCACGTCTAAATGGGTCGGAGATAATTGTGCTAAACGATCTTTCAGTTGTTGTTCTAAGCTCATGGCCTGACTCCAATCTTTGAAAATATAAAGTCAGTATACCTTGTTCTGCTGAGTATTTTGGTAATCTGTTACAGCGCAATCTGTTGATTGTGGCGAAGTTTCATGAATTCCCACATGAATATTGGTGATTTATTGTCTGGTCTAAAATATTTTGCTTTTATTTTATGCAATTGATACAAGATTTTTAACAAAGGTGTTGACCACATTTTTTCATGCTGTATTATACACGGCATGCGGGAATAGCTCAGTTGGTAGAGCATAACCTTGCCAAGGTTGGGGTCGGGAGTTCGAGTCTCCTTTCCCGCTCAAAATTTTTTCATTTAGTTTTTTCATTTAAAAAACTTTATAGACTCCGCGGGAATAGCTCAGTTGGTAGAGCATAACCTTGCCAAGGTTGGGGTCGGGAGTTCGAGTCTCCTTTCCCGCTCCAGATTCAAAAAGCCCTCATCGAAAGATGGGGGCTTTTTTATTGTTGATTTTATTATATTTTTAAAAATCCCCCTTCCTTTGTTATTCAATTCAATAAAAAATATTCTTAATGTAATTTATATTTTGTGACCAAGATGTGACCATGGCGTGCCCACGACCTTATCCGTTGTTCTGAACTGTAATTACGCTCCACTGGTCAAGAATGTGACGGATTATACCGAAGAAGAATATCAGTCCATTCGGACAGAGTTACTCCGTAATACGCATGGTCAAAATCATTGGTTTATGATTGCCCATTTACTGGGTCACATTGACCCTACAGAAACCTTTAAAAGCTATATTCATCTGAGCTACCTGATCGCTGGGCATAAAATACTGCAATATCATCCAGACATAGATACTCAATTAGTAAAGAAGATGATGGGCTACCTACCTTCTTTCAAATTTTTAAACACAGTAAAAGATACTGCTCCATTCAATTTTGAAAAGCATGCTATTCATTTAAGTCAGCAGTTACTCAACGACCAAACTGACTGGTTAAAAAGTAACATAGAAGACATTCTGGATGAGGTTTCATTTAACTCACAGCCTCATGATTTTTCTAAATATTTCGCAGGAACAAAGGAATCCAAAATCTCATTTGCATGGTTTTTTAAGTGCCTAAATTTACTGGAAATTCATCATGATCCAGACCGGGTATCACAGGAAATGAGCTTACCTATAGAACTGGTTGAGTACTGGTATAAAAATGCCAAACAACTGGGCCAACTCAAGTCTCAAAAAAACAACCCAAGGTTATTTGATCTCAACAACACGAATCATCTTGATAAACCTTTAAAACCCGCCATGATTGATACCGTTGAAGAGCGCACAGCAAAGAACTATTTCTTTGAAAATATTCAAAATATCTTTGAAAAAAAGCCAGATCAAATAAAAGCGGTGCTTGAGACATTTTTAAGTCGTGTTACGGTTTCGCATACTGGCATTCATTATCGATGGAATAAAATCGATCAATTGGAATCATTTTATTCCAAGGTAAAAGACCTGTTTCCCCATCAATTTTGGCATTTGCTTGGACAAGACTTGGTACAATTGCTAGATAAAAAGAAACAGCCTTTATTACTGAAGCTGGCTAAATCGAGCACAACAGAGCATCCTACCACTCAAGAAGATTATGTTCGTCTCCAGCTTTACTCAACAAAAGATGCCAAAGCACTGGCCGCATTTAAATTCTGTTTACATTTAGCCTGTATTGGCAGACCTCGATCTCTTTGAACTTAAAGCTGAAGGTCTAAAAATAACTACATGCTGTTAAATAATTTAACCGTTGCTTCCTTATCTAAAACCAAATTTAATATATTTAGTAAAAATTGAGTGTCTGATCAACGATAATTAAATAGTATAAACTCTATGAATTAGCAGCGTCTGAAACAGGGATCGGTCATGCGTACAACATCAGAAAAAACTGCAAAAAAGAAAATGATATTAGCTAAGGTAGTTTTAGCTGCTGCTGAACGACTTGGTCTTGCACAGGATCAACTAGCCTTAATACTCAGTATAGATTCGGTGAAAACTTTAACCTCTCTTGAATTAGATCCCACTTCAAAACAGGGAGAAATCGCCCTCACTTTAATCCGTATTACCACATCACTAGATGCTCTAACAGATGGGGATACAGCCTGGATGCAGCATTTTATGAAATCACCCAATAAATTGATGAATGGTATTCTAATAGAACAGATTCAGAACTCTCAGGGATTGGCCTCTGTTTTACAATTGGTGGAAGGTCTTCGGGCTAAACTTTAAGATAAGCAAAGTATTAGGCTATACACAGAAAAGTCTTTCAGAAAAGACTAAAGTGAATAAAACAACAATTTCAGAGATAGAGAATGGCCATTTTACAGGTTCATTTGACATATTTGAACGTGTGCTTGATGGCATGGGTTTACAATTCGAAGTGAATAAAAAAAGTTTAACTTGCCCCAATGGGATGAAATTGAAGAAATATTTGCGGAATATGATGAATAAATTAGATTAGATTTATGTTCACATTTGATATTACACCTAATAATGTAGGCATAGTTCCACTGGTCAGCGCTCTCCATTAGATTATGAAGAGGCCCATCAAAAGATTAATACCAGTCAGTTAAGGAAATTTGGATGAAAAAAAATCTAAATTTCCTTATATTTGAATTTAAATTGATCTAAATTTATGTCTTAATTGAGCATAATTTTAGTTTTTCAATTCTTAACTGACCGGCATTATGGTAGGTATCGGGCTTTCATCATTCAATTTAGGAAGCGAGCAAATTGCGCAAGACATAGTGCAAGATACCACCGGCCTTAAAGTATTCCACCTCATTCAAGGTATCAATACGACACAACACTTGAAAATGGCTACACGTACCATCGGTATGTTGCACATCTACTTTCAGCATTTGATGCGGATGAATATCATCCGACAAGCCTAAAATTGACAGTGTTTCATGGCCCGTTAGGTTCAAGATCTGCCGGTTTTGACCCTCTAAAAACTGTAAAGGTAACACCCCCATGCCAACCAGATTGGAACGGTGAATCCGCTCAAAACTTTCAGCAATCACCGCTTTCACCCCCAACAGGTTGGTGCCTTTGGCCGCCCAGTCACGTGAAGAACCGGTACCATATTCTTTCCCAGCAATCATTACGAGTGGGGTTTGTTCTGCCTGATAGCGCATTGCCGCATCATAAATCGAGAGTTTTTCTGCACTTGGAATATGCAGGGTATTGCCACCCTCCTCGCCACCCAGCATTTCGTTTTTGATGCGGATATTGGCAAAGGTACCTCGCATCATCACTTCATGGTTGCCACGGCGGGAGCCATAAGAATTAAAGTCTTTTACATCAACCCCCTGTTGCTGCAAATATCGGCCGGCCGGACTATCTTTTTTGATATTACCCGCCGGGGAAATATGATCCGTCGTGACTGAATCGCCTAATATAGCCAAAATCCGTGCCTGTTTGATCGGCTGAATTGGTCGCACCGGCTGATCAATTTCTGCAAAAAAGGGAGGATGCCGGATATAGGTTGATTGTTCATCCCAAGCATAGGTTTGACTTTGTGGGATCTGGATTACTTTCCACTTGGCATCGCCTTCAAACACTTCCGCATATTCTTTATGGAACATCTCAGTATTCACGTTCTGTAGTGCGGCATCAATTTCCATTTGTGTCGGCCAGATATCTTTTAAATAAACTGCTTGGCCATCAAAACCTTCACCTATCGGCTCAGCAGTGAGATCAGTTCGAATATTCCCGACCAGACCATAGGCAACTACTAAGGGTGGCGAGGCGAGCCAGTTGGTTTTCACCAAAGGATGCACCCGTCCTTCAAAGTTACGGTTTCCGGAAAGCACTGAAGCTACATTCAAATCAAAACATTGCACAGCTTCTTCAATCACTTCAGGTAAAGGTCCCGAATTACCAATACAGGTAGTGCAACCATAACCCACCAGGTTATAACCCAGTTGATTCAAATAAGGCGTCAACCCTGCTGCATCAAGATAATCGCTGACCACTTTGGAACCTGGAGCCAGTGAACTTTTCACCCAAGGTTTCCGCTGCAAACCTTTTTCGATTGCTTTTTTGGCCAATAGGCCTGCTGCCAACATGACACTGGGATTCGAGGTATTGGTACAGGAGGTAATGGCTGAAATCACTACATCACCATGCTGCAACGGATATTTTTCACCATCAATCATACAAAAAGCATTTTCATGTGGCAGGTTGGCCTGTTTCGCTTCAACAGCCGTACCTCCCCCTCCTTCATTTTCCAGACGCTCTTTTTCTTCTTTGACCGGTTTCAAGGCCAGATCCATGAAGGCATGAAAGATTTTTGGCACTTGCGACAATAGCACACGATCCTGCGGGCGTTTCGGACCCGCCAGACTGGCTTCTACTGTCGACATATCTAAAGCCAGAGTGTCGGTAAAGACGGGTTCATCCCCCGGATTACGCCATAATCCTTGCAACTTGCTATAGGCCTCTACCAAGGCAATTCTTTCCGGCTGACGTCCGGTTAAACGTAAATAGGAAAGCGTTACCTCATCAACCGGGAAAAAGCCACAGGTAGCGCCATATTCGGGTGCCATATTGGCAATAGTGGCACGGTCAGCCAAGGGTAAATCGGCCAGACCATCGCCATAAAATTCGACAAATTTTCCAACTACGCCTTTTTGGCGAAGCATCTGGGTAATGGTCAGCACCAGATCAGTTGCTGTAATACCTTCTTTGAGTTTACCTATGAGCTTAAAGCCGATCACTTCTGGAATCAGCATGGAGATCGGTTGGCCCAGCATGGCCGCTTCCGCTTCGATGCCGCCTACTCCCCAACCTAACACGCCTAAGCCATTGATCATGGTGGTATGTGAATCGGTACCGACTAAGGTATCAGGAAAGGCAAAGCGCTGCCCATCGACCTCATTGCTCCAAACTACTTGTGCCAGATGTTCCAGATTAACCTGATGGCAAATCCCGGTTCCTGGCGGCACCACGCGAAACTGATTGAGCGCAGCCTGCCCCCAACGTAGAAATTGGTAGCGCTCGCCATTGCGTTGCATCTCAATTGCGACATTCTGCTCAAAAGCTTGCGGACTGGCAAAGTAATCGACCATCACCGAGTGATCGATGACCAAATCCACCGGTGACAACGGATTAATTTTTTCCGGGTCACCACCAGCTTTGGCCACCGCTGCACGCATCGCGGCAAGATCAACCACTGCGGGAACACCGGTAAAATCCTGCATCAGGACCCGTGCCGGACGATACTGGATTTCCTGTTCTGAGGTTTGGTTGTTTAACCACCCTGCCAGCGCATGAATATGCTCGGTTTTCACCGTGAGCTGATCTTCAAAACGTAGTAAATTTTCCAGCAAGACTTTTAAAGATTTTGGCAGCCGGGACAGGTCGCCCAATTGCGCTTGCAATTTGGACAGGTTGAAAATCTGATAGTGTTCTGAACCGACGGTCAATGTTTCTAAGGTATTAAAACTATTGATATCACTATACTTGGCCATCTAGTTTCCCTCCGGCTTAAGATGTTATTTTTATGATCACAGTCAACCACTTCTTTACTTACTGTATGCCAACTGCGCGGCGGGTTTGTTATTATTTATTATCGGATTGCGCTAGGCAGTTAAATGCAGGGCTGCGAGGAATTTTTGCCAGAGAGTTGTCGACAGTTCAGATCCGGCATCGACAATCTTTCTGCCAATTCCGTAAGGAGATAAGTTAAATTGAACCACGTATTTTAACTGTATTTTCAGAATGATTTCAGATCACTACGTAGCTAGGGCTGTTTTACAGATCGAAATAATAAAATCATAAATGCTTTTCAAAAAAAGAAACTAATATGTTTCTTATAGAACCTAAAAGAAATAAATGTGTCTACAATGAATGAATCTTTACTTCAGCAAATCAAAAAAAGACGAACCCTATTGGGCTTAAAGCAAGTTAATATGCAATCCCGTACAGGCATTTCAAGACAGCAGTACCAAAAACTGGAAAGTCAGGGCAATCCACGATTAGAGACCTTAGAAATTATCGCGGCAGGATTAAATGCTCAACTGATGCTCATTCCAGATGATAAAGTTCATTTAATCAGACAATTATTGAATGATGAAATTAAAATCACGATCGAAGATCAGGATGACTTAATGACCAACCCATGGAAGGGTCTTCTCGGAGATGAGGAATCATGAATCCTCTTAACGAGGTATTTTACCGGGTACTGACCATTATTAAAAAATTTATGCTTCATCCATAATCCATTCTTTAAAAAGAGCATCCTCGATTTCATAAGTACCATTTTCTGGTTTAAAAATAATTTGTTTTTTTGATAAAGAACGTAGGGCAGATTGAATACTTGATACTGCAATGCTGTCTACACCGATGGAGTCAGCAAGATGCTGTCTAAATTGAATACTATAAAGTTCAACTTGTGATTCAGCTATGGCTTTTAAGAGCAGCTGTTCTAATAACTTAAACTCTCCCCATAATCCTGAAAAGTCACGGTGCCCCATTGTATCGGCTATAAGCTGTTCCTTTGCAAAATCTATAGCCAGCATTGGGTTTAATGCTAAACGCTCAACCAATGACCTCACCAGTTGAGGACTTTGCTTCATATCTAAAAAAGCACACCATAAAATTTCTTTATCCAAACTACGTCCTGTTATTTGATTAAATACATCTGCCAGATGATCTGTAAATGCTTTTGTTAGATTTGGAAAAGGTAAATTCTGCCCATAATGAAAAAATGGAGCACTACTCACAGAAAACATTTGTCTCAAGCCCTCTCGACTTGAACCAGTAAAAATTACCTTTATCGTTTCTTTATGCATATCTAAAGCAGTACGCAAACTGGCAATAGTTGTTTTATATTTTGAACTAGCTAAAGCCTGAATCTCATCAAGTAGCAATAAAATAGGTTTACCCTGCTGAGCCAGTTTTGTAATACTAGATAAAATACTGGAATTCACTTGCCCTTGTGCAAGAGTCATTTCGGCTTTTACACCTGCCACCTCTGTACTTAAAGAGCCAATATTTTTAATCCAATGATTGGCTTTACCAATCAAGCCATTTTGCTGTGAAAACTCATCAAGAGCTTTTACAAACTGTCCTTCACTATGCAGGCCTGCATCTAAAAAACTGAAATAAAAAACGCGCCATCCAAGCTGTTCTGCTAAGGGCGTAATATCTTTTCGTAAAAATTCAGTTTTTCCCATCCGGCGTGGGGCAAAAAAAGTCAGAGAACTAGCTAGTCCAGTCTCAAACATGCCTAAAATTTGTTTAGCTAGTTCTGTACGTGGAAAATGCCAAGGGTCATTGGAGATGCTACTCATTTTAATTACTCAACAATGATTCTTTATTGCTATAGATTGTATTAGATTTCATTAGATTGTAAATGTCTAATTAGACTTCTTTAATCTAATAGGATCTAATCACCCAATAAAGCACCTTTTCACCGATCAACCGACACATTTTATAACTCCATTATTTTGTGGCTTAATAGCCATATCTGAACATAAGACCCAATATTATGGATTTAAGATTCAGAAAAACCTGAAGAAGTTGTTGCGTTTTATGTGAGAGGCTTCGTAAAGAACGACTTTATCTGGAAATAAATCCACGCTCAAAAAACTTAATGCTTACTATAATTGATGGGGTGAATATTGGCTTTGGGGTACACTGGTCTCCTCAGCAGCAATCACAGGTCGACCATTAATTGCCTTTGAATACAGTGCTGAAGCGATCCGTAAAGGTTTAGAACGCTCCTCGTACCTACTCCCATTAAGAAGGTGACCCATTAAGAAAAAACTTTCCTACACAGCACATGGGATTACCAAGTCATATATATGATGCCTCACCCGATTGCTGGGCGTGCTCCAGAATTTTGGTGGCTATTCAGTCCATCATTACCTACATTCAAACGCTCTAGTTTTCCAATTAGCTCAGGTTATAATAATGGTCACCCAAAATACGATTGATCTATTATGAACACCCCCAATGACCCTTTACACGGCAAAAAACTTGCTGACATTTTGGATGAATTATTGGATTACTACGGTGGCTTTGAAGGTTTAAGTCGTAAAATTGAAATTAGATGTTTTTGCATAGACCCAAGTGTTAAATCATCATTACGATTCTTGCGTACCACACCATGGGCACGTGAAAAAGTAGAAAGCTTATATTTGTACGTCTTACGCCAAAAGGCAAAACAGAAACCGTAGACCCAGGCTCCTCTCTTATCATCAAATTATACCAGTCAGTAAAATATTTTACATTAAATCATATATTTAAAATTAATATTATCGCAGATTCAAATCTCAAGTGCGACACATTTGTAGTTAGTTGAAAAAGTTAGGTGTATTCGTAGAATCATTGGACTTTTTCAACTCGCAATTGGAAAGCACACAATGAAGAAATACACCCAACTTTC